>JBJMEE010000098.1:0-7440 GCA_045809585.1 Nitrososphaera sp.
ATCCCATCTATATCAGATATCCTCTGGTTAGCTGGATACCCCTTTTTTGCATATAATCTTATTTCCACATACAGGCAGTTTCATGACAAATTCAACAAGAGAATATTACTTGCAAGCGTCATCGGAAATATCATCTTTGTAGCATACTTGATTTATCTTACCATCGGCTTATCAGATTTTTCAAGCCAAGGAAGTGTTTCTCTGTTCGCTGTCCTTATTGCCTATCCAGTAATGAATGCCCTCATGACAATTCCTGCTCTTCCAATCCTCATTGGACTATGGAAGGAAAGACCTTGGTCTATACCTTGGACATTCAAATCACTGTCTTTGTTCTGCATTGTGATAACGGACAGCTGGTTTGCATTCATAATACTTTCAGGCTTGTATGAGCAGGTATGGTTATCCTCTATGTTTTTTGGGGCAGAGTATCTTATATTGGCTGGAGGTCTTTTGTGGTTTAACAAGTTTCTTGCTACCTATAAAACCCACGACCACGGCACGGCTTCTGCAAACAATCCTAGTAGTCAAGACCACTTGAAAATAACAACAAATGGCTTTCACAATAGAAATAATACTCCTAATAATAGGACCCGATATCTGCAAGTATTAGTAGCTGTAATTCTGGTCGGCGGAATACTAAGTTATGGCTTTATGACTTCGCTCGCCACAGAGTCAACAAGATATTTTGGTCCTGTAGAAGACGAAAATACCATATTGATAGGAGGCTTATTGTCACTTACTGGTACATCTTCCTCCCTTGGTGAGTCTGCTGAAGCGTCACTGAGGCTGGCAGTCGACGACGTAAACAATCATTTGGCAAAATCTGGTTCATCAACAAGATTCGGACTCATAATTGAAGATACAAAGACAGACCCTGCTGTTGCGCTTGAAAAACTTATGGACCTTGATTCAAAAGGGATACGAATAGTCATTGGGCCATCGACAGGCGCTGCAGTCGCTGCAGTCAAAGAATATGCTGACGAACATGGTATTCTGATAGTTAGTAGTAGTAGTACAGCTGCATCTTTGGCAATCCCCAATGACAATGTATTCCGATTTGTTCCAGACGATACTCATCAAGCGGAAGCACTGGCAAAACAGATGTGGGATGAAGGCACAAGAGTTGTCATTCCAATATGGCGAACTGACGTTTTTGGAAACAATCATCAATCCTCCTTGAAAGAAAGCTTTGAAAAACTTGGTGGCAAGGTGGTTGATGGCATAGGATATGACCCTCCTATCGGTAATTTTGCCGCAAGCCTCCATAGAATCAACTTTATTGTCTGGGAGCAAGAATTGAAATCTTTGACATCGAAGGTAAATGATGCTGTGAAACGATATGGTGCTGATAAAGTAGGAGTGTATATCGTAGCTTATGATGAAATTGTACCCATCATGATTCAAGCAAATAGACATTCCGAACTCCAGTCAGTGAGATGGTATGGAAGCGATGGTTCTGCTCAAAACGAGGGTCTGACAAAAAATATTGAAGCTGCAGAATTTGCAGTAAAGACTAATTTCTTAAATCCTATCTATAAAGTGAATGCAAGCGATAGCTTTAAGAATTTAGAAGCAAGAATTGTCGAAGAAATAGATAGGGTGCCAAGGTCCTATGCAGAAGTTGCTTATGATGAATTTTGGGTCGCAGCCCTTACCCTTAACAATTATACTGGAACAGAGCAAGACGATATTGGCGCTTTAAAACAAGACTTTATCAATACTGCCAATCACTATACTGGGGTAACGGGAAGTACCGAGCTAAATGATGCAGGCGACAGAAAATATGCATCATATGACTTTTGGGCAGTACAACCAGCACATAATAACGGTACGAATACGGGTTCATTTGAATGGATGAATGTTGCTGTATATCCAAATAGCAAGGTGGACAACAACTGATTGCTATAGTTATTGATAAAAACATGGGCCCAGAGGGATTCGGCAGAAAAAACTTCAAAATTGAGACCCAGTCAACTAGATTAGAAACACTCAACATTCGTTATAGTGTGTTAGACAGCATAAAAAGGTGATGCTGGTCAAATAGCCCATCCAGGAAAATGAAACATGAGGTTTTTAAGCTAGAGGATCTGTTAATATGTATTATCATTAGGAACACTAGAGCAGGAGTTAGCACAATATATTGAACAAAAGACTGCAATTATGTAAAGGTCGCAAATGTTGTATTAATGAGACGGGTCTAGTTGTCATTGTTCTCCTAATGTTCATAATAACAACTCCCACAATTCTGCAACCTACGTTAGCTACTACAGCTATCAATTTATCAGCCAACACAACAACAGCAACTACTACGTATACCAAAAACAATACTTTCACCCTTATCCCGTCAAATCAATCAAGTACGTCATTAGCTGATAAGACTAATGTTACCCTTAGAGGGCATTTAACTGACCTAGGCGCTCCCGGAAGATGGAAAGAACTGCTTCAGCCTGCACTTGATGAACTTAGTAGACGCCACCCAGATATGAACATACAGATAGAATATACTGACTCCCTTTACAATGAAACAAGAGATATAATTTTGGATAGTTTATCAAGTGGCGACTCGTTGGACATTGTATCTTTAGGCGATATCTGGCTTGGTGAATTTGCAGAGCTAGGTTTACTAAGTAATCTAACTGCGCAGGCTGAGCAGTGGGGTAAATTGTCTGATCTGTACGAAGCAAATCTTGATGGCAGTGTCTATAATAACACCATTTATGGTCTGTGGCTATGGACCGATGTTAGAGGTATGTGGTATTGGAAAGACATGCTGCAAGAAGCAGGAGTTGATCCTGAATCATTGAAGACGTGGGATGGATACATCTCTGCTGCAGTAAAACTGAATGATTTTTTTGAAGAAGAAGATAATAATGTAATTCAAGGAGTACATCTTACAGGTGCTTCACATGATCTGGATCTTTGGTATCCGTACCTTTGGATGCTTGGTGGAGAAATACTTGAGCTACGTGAAGGCCATCCTACAAAGGATGTATACTGGTTTCCATCATACAATAGCTCCGAAGGAGTAAGAGCAATGGAGTTCTTGAAGAGGCAGGTAGATGCAGGTATTGAACCGCAAGAAAGACAGTTGGAAAAAGCATTTAAAAATAAGAATTTCTCCGTAATGTTAGCGGATTCTGCGATGCCTGGAGAATTTCCAAAAGAATCATGGCCAACATTGGAGCAGGAACTTGGGTTTATTCCTATGTTTCCTGTACCTAACCAGACGATCCAGACTTCAACTATGATGGGGGGATGGGAGGTTGCTATACCAAGTACCTCACAAAATAGCGACTTGGCATGGGAGTTAATAACAATAATGGCTCAGCCGGAAATACTTACCCCATTTTTACAAGAATATGGCTATCTGCCTACACAGAAAGTGATAGGAGAAGGTCCGCTTTCTGAGCCGCTAAAGGAATCGGTTCCGTTCTTCGAAGAAATGGTTTCACTGATTCCATATGGTAGAAGCAGACCAAATATACCGGAATATCCTGAGATAGCTGAACACGTAACCCAAGCTATACGACAAGTTTACAATGGATCGGCCTCACCACAAGATGCCCTTAACACAGCTGCTGCCAAGTCTGCTGATTCTCTGGGATGGAAAATGCCTCAATAATGTGAAAAAATGCTCCTTTAATTGAATTTACAAAATTCATCAAATTTTTAGCAGTTAAAATCGTACTCTAGTCATACCAATATCCAGTAACAGAAATAGATGGAATACGAAATAAAATTGTGAATCTGGAGCACATCGCTTTGCAAGTTATGTATTTGCACCTTGATCGAGATAATGACTGGCGCAGGCATCACACTCTACATGCTGTAGCTTGTCAACTATAACATAGCGGCTATAACTGTGGCAGTGTTTGCACCACTGATCGGCTTTCATTTTGCAGTCAGCAGACTACAATATAGCAACTTAGAATCGAAGCCGAAGAAGACAGTCGGATTGCGTCTCTAAAACATCAGCTCGTCAGTTGAAAGTGTCCGGGCACAATATCTACACTTGAGTACTACTTTTTCCTTGTCGATGACATCTATCAGAGACCTTATTTCTTCGCCGCTGTTTGTAATGCATTTTAGGTTAGGACACTTGAAGATCCCGACTATTGAATGGGGCATCTGGATCTTACGTTTTTCCAACAGCTTATAATCTCGGATAATGTTGATTGTCGACCGAGGGGCAATGAGTGCAAGCTTGTTGGTTTCACTTGTTTCCAGAAACCTGTTTTCGACCTTTATGATATCCTTCTTGCCATGCTTGCTACTTGGGACATTGAGTGCGGCAGTGATTACATTTCCCTCCTTGCCAGTAATGCTCAGTGCTCGCAAAACCAGAAGTGCCTTGCCTGCTTCAATGTGATCAATTACTGTACCATCTTTTATTCTGCGCACGAGAAGCCGGCTTGTATCAGACATATCTGATGTCAATGCGGTAGTGCTAAGTATAATATCAGCATACCGATAAAAAAGAGAGCTCCAACGATACATTGATTATTCCGCTGCACTAATAGCTACTCTGTGGGATTATTCAAACGCTGGAAACCAAAAGGAAAAATGTACAGTCTGAGATGCACTCAGTGCGGTGCAGGATTCTTGTCCAGCTACAACCTTGAAGCGCCCATCTGCGGCAAGTGCCTCCAAAAGGCCAAATCTTTAGATTCTACTGTAGATCACGAAAAGGTCTGTGTTAAATGCGGCACACAAGGCGTAATCTATGGCAAAGAATACTGTCATTCGTGCTACTTTGGATTTCAGAAGAAAAGTTGAACTGATACAGAAAGTTGATAGCGAGAGCATGTGAGATATTAGTAGATGTGGTGTAACATGCCGGCACGCGATTTGACTTTATATCTGTTATGTTGCATGTAACACGAAAATTTCATTGAAAATCATGAAGAATCCTGTCATTCTTTCGCTGCAATAATCTTATAAAGGCTGAAGCTACAGGTGTCAGAATTTTATTAATCTATCAAACGGAAGAATGCAGATACTTCTGAACCATTAGAAAGACATCCCTATGAGGAGAGTGTGTGGGTGGGATGGGGCGTGCACAATAAACCTCCAATAAATTCTTGATTCTATAAGGTGAGAGTTTTTTGACTTAAGCAATGCGCTAGAGTTTTGCTACTAATTACCTTAGCTGGTTTTCATAAAAAAAGGCGGCAGATTCACAAGAAGCCATGAAACTTATAAAAAAAATCGCTGGGCCCGACAAGATCTAGCCAAATGTGAACGTGTATATCTGAAACCCTCTTCCTACAACTTCGATTGCTATATCGTGGTTGCCATACTCCTCATGGCCTACAATGTTATAGAGCCTTTGACCATCTATTTTGACCGTGGCATCCTCAGAGATATCCGTGCCGCTTGATCTTTCATCTAATTTGGAGTTGTCCTCCAAAATGTGGAGCTCACCGCCGCCGCCGGCAACTATATTGACTGCCTTGGCAGAATATGATAGTACAATGCGTCCAACTTCACTCTGAAGCTCCATGTGGTCGCCGTTGTTTTTCCATTCACCGGCAAGGTATATCCTATTGGGTACAATCTTGGAATCATCTGGGATCGTATACTTGACTACCTGATTGGGCTTGTAGTCTTCAGAGTTTCCGAGCGGGGCGCTTGAGTACTCGTAGCCAAAGTACAGCTCAGGTGTGTTGATTCTATTGGAGTCGATGCTCTGCTGACTTTCTGGGTTACTTATTGATTGATCAAATGTGACGTTTCCACCAATGTATTCTGCCCGCTCTGTAAGGAGCGATTGGATGATTTTTTCGGTTTCAGCATACGCACCCTCCCCTATGTGGTCGTAGCGAATGTAGCCTTCGGTATCGATCAGATATTTCCGCGGCCAGTAGAGATTTTCGTATGCATTCCACGTATCCTTTTCGTTATCTTGGGCTATAGGATACTTGATATCGAATTTTTCAACTGCAGCTTTGACGTTGTTATAGTCTTTTTCAAACTCAAATTCTGGCGTGTGTATGCCAATAATCACCAGACCATCATCTGCATATTTTTCGTGCCATGCATTTAAGTATGGAATAGTTCTGATGCAATTGATGCAGCTGTAAGTCCAGAAATCTACCAGGACCACTTTGCCCCTCAGATCTGCAAGCGTTATTGGCTGGGAGTTGATATAGCTTGTAATCTTTGTTAGTTCAGGAGCCAGCTTGAACTGCGACTTGTCTATCTGCACTCTTGTTATTGTGCCATTTTCTTCAACTACGGCGGCAGGCACAAAATTCTTCTGCTGGACTGAAGCAGTATTGTTGAGCTCTGGACTGTTAAAGTATACTCCAAAGCCGATAATAAGTGCCACCACCCCGATGCCTACGGTCAGCGCACTTAGGTTGTCTGAATTCACAGTCCTCCCTCCAAATTAATTATTTCGCTTGCGAATGGAAAGTTGCCGATTATGCTCAGTTGGTTTGTGAGTACAAGTATACCTAGGATGATCAGTATCGAGCCCATTATCGGGTTAAAGTATTTTAGATGCTTGACCATCTTGCCAATTACCTTCGTTGACTGCGAAAAGAAGGCACCTGTCATAAGGAACGGCACGCCAAGTCCAAGAGAGTATGCAAGAAGTGAATTATAGGCAGCGCCAGGAGATGTGGCGGCAAGTGTAAGCGTCGTTCCAAGTATCGGGCCTACACATGGCGTCCACCCAGAAGCAAAGGCAGCCCCAAAAACAAAAGATGTAATATAGGTAGTCTTGAAGCGAGGCAGGTTTGTCATTCTCTTTTCAAAGTTAAGGAAGAGCAGCTTCATAGACAAGACAAGATATCCTCCAAATGCAATTATTATTGCACCCCCTATCAGCTGGAAAGTGGTCTGAAAGCCGGTGCCAATGTGGACAAGGAAGCTGTTCAGTACCACGCCCATGACAGCAAACACAAGCGAAAACCCAAGCACAAAATAGATAGTGTTAAGAAAGATGTTAAGCCGAATAGATTTTTTCATTGCGACTGAAGCGCCGCCAAAGCTTGGGTTTTGACCTTGGACCTCAGTCAGGACCGTGTCAGAGAGGTATGAGACAAATGCAGGAATTATCGGCAAGATGCAGGGGGAGAAAAATGATCCTGCCCCAGCCAAAGCAGATATTAGAATGCTAATCTCTACCAATTCACGCAGCATCTGCCAATTTTTGGATTAATACTTTTTTCCAGATCTCTACCAGATCTGTAGCTTGCTCTGCAGTCTATGCGGCAGCTTTGGTGGCCTTTAATCCCTCAGGCCAGACTGTTACTTTCAGAAGTGCTATCAAGCCCACAAGCTCCGCGATATGTATTCCGGCAAAATAGAGCAGCAATTTATCAGAATAAAGCGGCGCCATTGCAAAGTATCCGTAAACTGCTATGCCATTATGGAGCATCAGCATGATGGCAAAAACCGCAAGGCCGATCGTAAAAGTGGCTCTGGTCTTGA
>JBJMEE010000099.1:0-15767 GCA_045809585.1 Nitrososphaera sp.
CAATCAGGATTTACAATAACATAGTTTATTCAAATGCAGAGGCGGTCAGGCTTTCACTAGAGTACAATAGAGACAATGCAAGGGAAATGTCAAGAGTCTTCGTAAATACAGCCAAACAACTAGAAAAAATATAAAAGACGACGGTGAATTATAACAAGGACACAATAGCAGCAATGTTAAAACAGAATGAAAAGAAAAACCAGCAGGAGCAGCAGCATCGACAGCAACAACAACAGCAGGAAGAGGAGCGTATAGAACTCAGCAAACGTGAGATCCAAATACTGAACTGCATAAAGGGTCAATCACGAACCGAAAAGAAAATAGCCAAAATGGTCAGGCTGGATAGTCTTATCGTTTCCCCATTGATAACCGAGCTGATGCTGAAAGGCTATGTCGAGACAATTAGAAGACGTAGGCTATTTTTCTTTTCAAGAGAATACTGTACAATCACAGTAGAGGGACTTGATGCCCTTGAACGAGCAAGGAATCTATTTGAAAACATAGTTGAGCTCATTAGAGAGAGGACTCTTGAAACAATTGACAATATTGCTGCCGATTCTCCCCTCTTAAAACTTACAGTCATGTCTGCCAAGGCAGCTTACAAGACTGTAAAGGTGCTGATATGAGAGAGAGGGAGAGATAATATAAAATTGCCATATCCTCTTAGACGTGGCTAATCATCTCACAGCACATATGGAGAAAGAGTTAATATTTTCCATCCAAAAAAAGGGGCATGCAAACGATGAATTTCGACAAGCAAGCCTTTGTAGCTGTAGATCTCAATTGAAGTCTGCAAAATAAGGAAAGAATCTAGAGAGCATTGATGTTGTCCGAGTTGACCTCACTACTGCATCTATAATAATAATTATTATGATTATATTGGTGGCACACCAGTAAATAGTATCAAGGTTTATTGTTAATCATGGACGCAAAAGAATCGGCGGTAGCAAAGTCTAGAGGTTCACAAGATGAACGTGACATGTCTCCCCCAGATACTGCTCTACTCAAAGTGCTTTATGATAAGAAAAAAATTTCAAAAGATGAAGCAGATTATGTGGAAAATGAAGAATTACGTGATCAGTCATGCATTAAATGCAAGTTCAATCTTGGCGACGAAGGCAACTGCCATGTAATCGAAGGACAAATCAATAACGAAAAGGGCATCTCGAAGTTTTTCTCACCAAAAGGAGATGGGATGCTGCCTGGAGATATTGTTTGGATGTATGTAAAAGAATCGGGAAAGAAGCTAAAATACGAGGAAGGATATGTTATCGAAGAAGGCGCACCAGGATTTCAATGCAAAGATTGCAAATACTATATGTATTCTGGTAGTTGTCTATTCATAGAAGGCAAGTTCAAGCCGGAGATGAGCTGTGGTTTTATCGTTAAAATAGGACACGGGACTGAGATTTAGAAGCCAGCTGATTCTAAGAATTTCTTCCCAATCTCGCGTTATAGGATGGTAGCAGGATGCTAGAAAGGCTCTGACTCAAAAAAAGAGATAAAAAGTAATGTCAAGTAAAAGCATTTGTAAACCTAAAAGTATACATAACTAGTAGAGGATATGTCACAAATTGAGTACTCGCACCAGAGAAGAGTCAGTAGCTGAAAGTATTGGAGAGCCAAAGAAAAAGTTGTTATATTATCTAAAGGTCATGCAAATGGCAGGGCTTTCAGAGCTCGCAGAAATGATGGGAATTTCCAGAATGGGCGTACATAAGCACCTGGAAAAGCTACGGGAAAGAGGCATGGTGGATAGCATAGAAGTCCGAAAGGGTGTGGGGAGACCCAGAATGCAGTATCAATTAACGAGCCGAGGCAAGACGCTATTTCCAAAGTCCTACAGTGACATAGCAACCTCTGCTCTTGATTTTATTGAAAGAAATGTAGGACAACAAGGAGTCGAGAGTTTCCTTAGAGAACGTCAAGAACAGCTCTACATTAAATACGGGGAGCGGCTAAAGGATTTAGGTTTTGATCGAAAGGTAAAGGAGCTAGCAAGAATCAGAGATCAGGAGGGATACATAGCTGAATCGAGAAAGCAACAGAAAAATGATAGCCATATTCTTCTAGAGTATAATTGCCCTATCATACAGATAGCAGAGAAGCATTGGGAAGCATGTTCAGTTGAGACTGAGTTATTCGAAAAATTGCTCGATGCCAACATCGAAACTACACACAGAGCGGCCAAGGGAGACCAAGTTTGCAGATTTGTGATTAAAGAAAAAAAGCAAGATTTCCTGTGAGTGTTAGACAACTTTTTTGACTAGAGTGCTTTTCCCTTATCAACTGAATCTATCTATCGTTGTTCATAGCAGTAGTTTGGTAATTTGTACAATTTGTAAACCTCTAGATTTATAAACTAAAAATCAGTATTTGAAATTATGGAAAGACTTGAAGGAGAATATACCCCTATAGAAGATAAGATTGGATGCTCAAATAACTCTCATGGTAAGCAATCTTGGAGCCCTATTGTCATGACAGACTCAATTCTGACCACACGTAACACTGGCACCGCGGGAACTGAAGAGGTTGTAAGGCAACTCTCAGAAAAGGACAACAACTTCTTAAAATCAGGAGCATTTTCGAAAGTAACCTTAACCTTAGAGGAGATCAGGGGAAGAAAACCAATGGCTCTGCGCAAGTTTGCAGAGGGCTATGCAGAGAAGGAGTTTAGATTAGTATGAGATACAAACTGCTTGGAAAGAGTGGATTACGGGTTTCCGAACTATGCTTAGGTGGCATGACATTTGGACAGGATTGGGGCAACATGCTCGCAGGGGCTTCTAAAGAAGAATCAAAAAAGATGTTCGAGCATTTTGTGGAAGCGGGGGGGAATTTTATTGACACTGCTAACATATATCAAAATGGTTCCAGCGAGAAGTATATCGGCGAATTTATTGCTCCAGAGAGAGAAAAATTCGTTCTGGCAACCAAGTATACTATAAGCACAAATCCAGATGATCCAAATGCAAGTGGAAGTCATCGTAAGAGCCTTGTTCAGTCAGTTAACGCAAGCCTGAAGCGACTAAACAGTCCATACATAGACCTTCTGTGGGTTCATTTTTGGGATTCTATGACTCCTGTTGAAGAGCTAATGCGTTCGCTAGACGATCTTGTGAGATCTGAAAAAATCCTCTATGTTGGGATCTCTGATGCGCCTGCATGGTTTATCTCACAGGCAAACACTCTGGCAGAGCTGCGTGGATGGTCCCCATTTGTGAGTATCCAGATAATGTATAGTTTAATTGAAAGAACTCCAGAGAGGGAACTCTTGCCTATGGCAAAGGCTCTAGATATAGGCGTAACTGCTTGGTCTCCATTGGGAGGAGGTATCCTTTCAGGAAAATACAACAACAATAGGCAAAGTGAACACGAAGGGAAGAGATTTCGTGATGACAATCCAATGAGTGCGGTATTTGTGAACAAGAAGAACCTTTCGATAGCTGATGAAGTACAAACAATAGCTAAAGAGATAGGCAGGACTCCGTCGCAGGTCGCGTTGAATTGGATAAGACAGCAAAAGGACAGGGGTGTGATAATACCCATCATCGGAGCAAGGACAGAGGCTCAAATCAAAGACAATCTAGGGTGTTTGGATTTCGAACTGAGCTCTAATCATATGGACAGGCTGGATGAAATAAGCAAGATTCAACTGGGATTTCCTCACGACTTCATAGAATCAGAGTCGGGGAAGACGCTAGCATATGGCACAAAATTTCCATTTATTGATAATCACAGGAGAAGAGCATGAAGAGGATTCGTGAGCTTCCAAATGAATAGAGGAGAGACAAGATGAGTGAAATTAGTCATAAGGTACAGAAGGAGCTTTTAAGCTGGCCTGGAGTGACCATTCACGACCATCGTTTTGGCGGCATAGAATTTCGGGTCAACGGAAGGGAGATGGGACACATGCACGGCGATAGGCTAGCAGACCTTCCGTTTCCAAGGGATGTTGGCAAGAAACTCATAGCTGAGGGCAAGGCATTGCCTCACCACGTTTTGCCTCAGTCAGGATGGATCAGCTATTACATCAAGGGCATTGAGGACATTCCTGGTACGATAGAACTATTCCAAATGCAGTACGAACGAATGACCAGTTATGGCAGGAAGGAGAAGAACAACGAAAGACTATGGAAGTCTAATCTTCCATCCTCAATAGCAGCTTCTCTTGGTGAACCCATGTGAAAGTTAGGACTATGAACAAGCTAGGAGGCTGCGCCAAACGCAAGCACATCACTCTTGAGAGATATACATAAAGGAACTGCAGGCTGTTATAACATGAGTATATGGTTCATGATCGATTACAACCTCATTCATGTTGTAAATACGCCAATAAAGAAAGGCCTAACGTTTGCATCATGAACGGCTATTTGTATATAGCACCACATGGCTTCAGCGTAAAGCTCAAAAGAGAATGGCTTAACAGAAAATTTGGATTTTTTGTAGAAGAGGAAATGGAATCTGAACATGCCAAGGAATTGCAGAAGAAAAAAGTAGGGATTGGAAGATAAATTCGATGAGATGTACCAAGTCATATGGAGGACGAGTAATAGTTATTGCAACAGAAATTTCATAAACTTGAGCTCAGAATATAGGAGGATGATACCTTGAAGATACAAACAAACATCTACATAAGGGAAGCCCCAAGTTTCTTTACAGTGTGGCTTCTATCGGCATATTCTTCAGCCTCGAGAATTTCTGGGATAGGCACAAAAAATAGTTGAGGTAAATAACACAATGACTGGCTTAGAAAAGCAGAGCAACATTACCCGTTCGGCATGGACGACACTGATAATCTTGAGCTGCCTGGGCCTGATAACTATGTATGGAGAAACAATGGTGCTGCCAGCTATTCCCGATTTTATACGGGATTTCAACATTCAGTACAACACTTCGTCATGGATACTCTCTTCTTATCTAATTGCAGGGGCAGTAATGACGCCAATTGCGGGCAGATTATCAGATATCTATGGCAAGAAAAAAATATTGCTCATAGTCATGGCAGTATACTCTACAGGCATTTTAGCAGGAGGATTCGCAAACAGCATAGAATTCATGCTTGTAGCAAGAGCTGCACAGGGCATTGGGATGTCTATGTTCCCAATAGCCTTTGGAATCATCAGGGAAATCCTTCCAGAGAAAAAGCTTGCGATAGGTCAGACAATTTTCAGTTCGACATTTTCTGGCGGCGCTGTAGTGGGGCTGGTGGTTGGCGCAACTATAATTCAAAACTTTGGGTGGCAAGCCACATTCTTTTCAATATTTCCTATAGCAGTTATACTTGGCCTGGTGATCAGAAAGATCCTTCACGCCACAAAGCCGGCAACCTCAGCGGTGAAAGTAGAGGCAGGGGGAGGAAAGGATGAGAATTCTTCTACCAAGAAACAGACAATCGATTTAAAGGGGACACTGGCCTTGGCTGTTACTATAATTTCATTTCTAGCTGGCATTTCCTTCTTGGAAAACAATAGCACCGGCGCAGGATTTCAAGTGGCAGGGCTTTTCTCAATAGCAGCAGTATCGCTGGCAGTGTTTATCGTCATAGAAAAGAAAGTGAGTTCACCTTTGCTGGATCTCAAATTGATGACTCACAGAATGATCCTTCCTGCAACCATCATTTTGATGTTGGTCTTTCTATGCATGTTCATGGTCTACCAGACAATACCTATCCTGGTAAGAAGCCCTCAACCGCTAGGGTTTGGAGGAGATGCGGTGGTTACTGCGAGTGTGCAGCTCCCATTTATGATCGTTTTATTGATTGGTACTATTATGTCGGGTTTCATCTTGAATAAAGTTGGCAATACCAGACTTACATTACTAGGCACCATAATTAGCGCAATAGGATTCTTTAGCCTGCTTCTGTTCCACTCAACAGAATTCATGGTTTCTGTCACACTGGCAATAATTTCAGCAGGACTATCGCTTTCAATTACTGGAGGCTTTAATATCGTGCTTCTGTCAGCGCCTATACAAGCCACTGGAATTGCGCTTGGAATGACGCTACTTCTCAACCTAGTTGGGATGTCAATAGGTCCATCAATTGCTGCAGCGTTCCAGCAGATGTATCAGGGAACTGTGGAGGGAGTAGCAGGGGAGCAATTCCCTACCCAGGAGGCATACAATCTCATATTCCTTACAGCAGCTATAATATCTCTGGCAGCTATTGCTCTTGCGTTGGCACTAGCCAGAAGAAAAATCATAGCAGGGCACATATCATCCACCCCTCCTCAATAGATTTGGAGTGCTAGGAAGCAAGCATGCTCGAAATCTTTTCATCACAAGGTTTGGAAATACTACTACCTAGAATATTATAGCAAGTCCAAGCAACATGGCATTCTTTCTTTGCTGCAGGTTTGCGGTTATAGAATGCAGTTGCACTGTTATTATGGCAATGCCTCAGAACACATGTATAAATATAATACCAATAAGCATTTCGACTTTGACACAGATGTAAAGAATGCTTAAAACAACTGAGCGCAAAATGGAGAAATCCTATTTTTACTGCGGCTCTATTGTCGCAGGGGGCTTACTTGATACTGCATATGTGACCCAAGTCACCCCTTCAACTTCATTTGTTATCCTGTTGCTGATCTTTTCAATCAATTCATAAGGCAAGCGTGACCAGTCGGCAGTCATTGCATCCATAGACTCTACAATCCTTATGATCACAACATGGCCATAAACACGCTCATCTCCTAGCACACCCACAGCGCGGTCGTCGCCAACTGCAGCATATGCCTGCCATACCTTGTCATACCAGCCAGCATTATTATTAGCCGCTGCTGCCGCAGAAGCAACAGAAGCAGAGGTGGAAGCAGAAGTAGCAGTCGCCTTCAACTCATCTTCTACTATCTTGCTTGCATGCTTGCATATTCTAATCTTTTCCGGAGTCACTTCGCCAATTATCCTGACAGCCAATCCAGGTCCTGGGAATGGGTGCCTCTTTAGCAGTTCATCAGGCACTCCAAGCAGCTTTGCCGCCTTTCTCACTTCATCTTTATACAAGTAGCGCAGGGGCTCAATCACCTTGAGATTGAGCCACTTGGGTAGCCCGCCAACGTTGTGATGTGTTTTAATCACTGCTGCGGGTCCCTTTGATACACCACTCTCAATTACATCTGGATATAATGTGCCCTGAGCAAGCCACTGAAACGATTCAACATCATTGTCTTCATCATCCCCATCCTCCTTCTCTTTCTCCTTTTTCTTTTTGACAACAGCGGCAAAAACGTTAGCAAACTCCTCGCCTATTATCTTGCGCTTTTCCTCAGGGTCACTGACGCCCTTTAATTTGCCAAGGAACTGCTTCTCGGCGTTGACGTAAATGACTTTGATGCCTAGGTGATCTTTGAACAGCTTGACTACTTCTTTTTCCTCATCCTGGCGCAGCAGACCGTGGTTGATGAAAACGCAGCTCAGTTGGTCGCCAATAGCTTTGTGCATTAATGCTGCAACTGTAGTTGAGTCAATGCCTCCACTTACTGCAGCAAGCACCTTCTCCTTACCAACCCGCTTGCGAATGTCATTAACCGTCGCCTCGATAAAGCTCTCAATGTCCCATTCAGGCTTCGCGCCGCTTATTGTCTGTGCAAAGTTCTTCAGGATTTGGGTGCCATTTTCAGTGTGGACTACCTCCGGATGGAATTGAATCCCATACAATTTTTTCTCAGGGTTGCCAATAGCTGCTGAGAAAGAATTTTCGGTACGGGCCAGCACCTTAAATCCCTCGGGCAATGTTTCTGCAGCGTCAGCGTGGCTCATCCAGCAGTTGATGATGCCTGTACCTAAGCCCTTGAACAGGTCTGAGGTGAAGTCGTCGCTTTGTTCTTCTCCTCTTCCTCTTCCTCCACCCTCAATTATAAGCCCAGCCCTACCGTACTCTCTGCTAGTGGTGTGCTTGACCTTGCCGCCAAAAGTATCGACTAGCACCTGATGGCCATAACAGATGCCAAGTAATGGTTTGCCCAGCTTGAAAATTTCTTTATCAGGCTTTGGAGCATTCTTGGCATATACATTTGCCGGACCACCAGAAAATATTATCCCCTTTGGATCCATCTCTTTGATCACTTTGGCGGGTGTGTTGTATGGTAACAATTCGCAATAGACGTTTGCCTCGCGAATCCTCCGGCAAATCAGATGGCTGTATTGAGAACCAAAGTCTAGGACCACTAATTTATCCATCTTCTCTATATCTCTATTTCTAGATATTATCTCACATATCTTTCTCTTTATCTATCTGCCGCTCTTTTCCAGCATACGTGTAAACACCCATGCAGAAGTGTTGAATATCTCCTGCAGGCGATCCTTCTCGCGGTATTTATTTATCACAATTCGCTTGATTATGCCGTTGCTGCTGCCTCCACCACCGCCGCTGGCTCCAATGTCTTGTTCTTCTTCTTCAACCTTGTAATTGAGTGCGTCAGATTCTCTGAGCGCTCCTTGGCTTACCTTCTCGGTGTCTTTGCTCTTCATACCCTCTAAAATCCTGTTCAAAAAGAATGACTTGAATGGGGGTGTGTTGACATTGAGGTTGATGCCGGGGGCTGGAATAATGATAACTTCATCTGGCGATATCTCGGCGTTTGCAAGCAAAAAGTCATCCTTGGCGCGCTTGAGCGGCTTGATATTTCGGCTATCATCACCAGCACCATTATCAGCCGTTGCTCTTAAAGTAGGTGCGGCGACTGCTGCTTCCTGCTGTTGTTGCTGTGGTGGTGTAGGTGTCGAGCGAGCCTGCTGCTGGACCTGAGCTGTTGCTGCAGTCGTGGATCCAGATGGAGTAGAGGGGGCGGCTGCACCCAATCCAAGGTTTGCAGCAGCTCTAAAGCTACCCTGCTTGAGCAGATTGTCTATAATCGAAAGTGTCGTGCGCAATCGCTCGACTTCTTCTTGCCTATCTGATATTTCCTTGATAAGCCACTCGCGTATCTCTGCAGCGCGTCGGATGTCTTCCTCAGAATAACCTGACGACATTAGCAACCCATCCTACTGCATAAAAGCTATAATAGTTTTTATCGCCGCTGACCCTGTTTTCTACGCTTGTTCAGACTAAACACAATCACCATTGCTGCGCCCCAGAGTATGGCCGCAGGAATGTACAACTGGAAGAACCAGGCCACCGCGCCGAGCACAGCAAAGACCATGCCGACGACACCTTTTACCTGTCTGCGCCCAAAAATCATGATGCTGATTGATGATGATTATTGTTACTACTATTATTAGTATCAGTATTATTAGATGGCAAGTGGGGAAAATCCCTTAATGGGTTTCTGTGCTGTGTCAACAAGCTGAGAACGAGATTGTTTTGCAAGCATTTCAAGTAGACGCCTGCCAGCCTGCATCTTTTGCTTCTTGAGCTCTGGATCCTGGATCTTTTCCTTTGAATACTTGCCTATGCTGTTGCCAAAGTCCATGCCTACAAGCACTATCTTCTTGGCGCCAAACTCTTCTGCCAAAAAGACGCTCCTATCACCGTCTGTAAAGCCTCCAAAGTTGTGGACATTTTCAACAGGAGCAACCTGCGTGGAGCCGACTAGCTTTCTGAATTTTGGAACAAGCTTTTTGAGTACGTCAGTATTGTCACCATGGGCATGAACTACCAGTATAGCACCACTTTTTTCTGCCTTTTGAAGAAATTTTGAGTTGCCATCAAGATCAGTAACTACAATATCGGTCTTGATCTTATTTTCAATCAAGAACTGCACTGCATTATCTGCAGCTATCTTGACAAATTTCTTATTTTTCTTAATGTATTTTAGCACTTTCTCATCTTCCAGACTTGGACCAGCTCCTACCACAATGACATTCTTGCCCTTGATCTTACGCTGGAGAACCTTTGTGTCAAGTGCTTTCTTCTTTATCATTTCAGACAGAATTCTTGCAGCTTCCTGATCCTTTTCAGTGCTATATCCAAAATCTGCACGGATTCCCTGATAGTATGAGAACCAGTCTGCGAATTTCATTATTATGCAAGAGAGCATGCGTAGGAGTTACTATTAATATTATCTTCTGAAAACAGAGGCCTTACAAACAGTGTCAAAAAGAGAGAAAGAGCGGGAATAAAATTCCTTATAATAAAAAATAATAATTAATAATACCTCCGTACAGAGGACAAAAGCAGAGCAGAGCACAATGGAGCCAAAAATACAATCAACATCATGGAACCCGGAAATAATAGAAAATGCGATACTCAGGAAGTGGGAGCAGGAGGAGAAAATGAAAGAGATTATGCATTTTCCGACAGATGGTGAAAGTAAGCCGGCGTTTGTAATTGATACTCCACCGCCGTATCCTTCGGGGCGCCCTTGGCATATTGGTGCTGCCGCACATTATGCTCAAATAGATATGATAGCCAGGGTTGCCAGAATGAATGGCAAAAATGTGCTGTTTCCAATTGGCATCGACAGAAATGGTCTGCCCGTTGAGATCTATACTGAAAAAAAGTACAAGGTGCGCATGCGCCAAATGGACAGACAAAAGTTCCTTGATCTTTGTAAAGTCGCCCTTGACGACTTGGAGGCGGAAATGATCCAGATAATGAAAAGGATGGGATTGTCAGGCAACTTCAAGGAATACTATCGAACAGACTCTGATGAGTATCGTGCGCTGACACAGACAACATTCATGGAGCTGTGGAAGCGAGGACTTGTATACCTTGCCAATAGACCCAACAATTATTGCCCAGATTGTGGTACCACGATAGCTGACGCCGAGATCATCTACAACGAGATCCCTACAAAGCTTGTCTACATGAAGTTCAAGGTAAAGAGGGAGAAAGAGAACGAGAATAATACAGGCGACAGGCTCATCATTGTTGCATCGACAAGGCCAGAGCTGCTCTTTGCCTGTCAGGCAGTCATAGTCAACCCAGAAGATGACCGCTATAAGCGTCTACAGGGCTCACATGTCATTTTGCCATTGTTTAATAGAGAAGTCTCAATAGTGCCACACCATTCAGCCAAACCCGAATTTGGGTCCGGCGCTGTGATGGTCAGCAGCTATGGCGACCAAAACGACGTGCAGTTGTTCCGGGAGTTAGGCCTCAAGGAAATAGTTGCACTAAATGAGAATGGATTTACAACAGAAGCAGCAGGGCAACACTATGCCGGCCTTCGTGTAAATCAAGCGAGAACCAAGATAATAGAGGACTTGAAGAATGCCGGCTTGGTGGAAAAGGAAGAAAGCATTACGCACAGGACTCCTCTTTGTGAGCGAAGCAAGACTCCAATAGAGATCATTCCATTACAAGACTATTACGTAAAGCAGCTTGAATTTGTGCCACAGTTAAAGGAGCTTGCTTTTAAGTTGAAATTCTATCCTGACATGCATCGCCAGATCTTGCTCAAATGGCTTGACTCAATCAACATCGACTGGCCAGTGTCAAGGCGTCGGTTCTATGGCACTGAAATCCCCATTTGGTATTGCAATGCCTGCAAGGCTCCAAACCTGGCCCCATCCGATGGCAAATACTACCGGCCTTGGAAGGACAAGCCACCTTTTGAAAAATGCGAAAAATGCGGCGATGAGGGTTCTGGATTCATCGGTGAGGATAGAACATTTGACACATGGATGGATTCAAGCATCAGCCCACTTTATGTGACCAAGTTTGGTAAGGACAAGAAGATGTTTGATTATGCTTACCCGACTGCGATACGCCCACAGGCAAAGGACATCATCCGCACCTGGCTTCATTATACGATGCTGCGATGCATGCAGCTGACAGGTAAGATACCTTGGCATGAAGCATGGATAATGGGTTACGGCGTTGACGAAAAAGGGGAAAAGATGAGCAAAAGCAAAGGTAATGTCATTGACCCATTCCCTGTGATACAAAAGTACGGAGCTGACACATTTCGCTTCTGGTCGGCAAGCGAGGCTAACCTTGGCTATGACTTTCGCTGCTCAGAGCAGAGGATTGCAGGCGCGCAAAAGTTCCTCTCAAAGCTATGGAATATTGGTCGGTTTCTGTCGTCATTTGAAGTGATAGATGAAAGACAGGCACCGCAACATCTGGAGCCATCAGATAGATGGATACTGGCAGAGCTTGCTCGGCTCGTCGAAGTATGCAGACGCGGCTACAGCGAGTACAACTTTTTCGTTACAGCAAACGCGGTTAGAGAGTTTACATGGCATCTGTTTGCCGCCCACTATATCGAAATGGTCAAAGGGCGTGCATATGCCACGAACAACAACAACAACAACAACTATAGCAACAATAGTAATGATGATGAGTATATTGGCAAGAGGTCAGCACTCTATACATTACACAGGTGCTTTTCTACCATCCTGTCGCTGATTGCCCCGGTAATACCATTTATCGTAGAGGAGCTTTGGACAAAGATGTATTCAAATGAAATCACCATCCACAGGCAAGCAATGTTCAGAACAGAAGAGGAGAAAGAAGAATATAATGGAATGACAAAATACACCAAGCATATAATCGACTTTAACTCTATGGTGTGGAACAAAAAGAAAGATACCATCTCAAAGGAGACAGGAAAACCACTCTCACTCAAAGACCCAATAGACATTCCTATTCCACAAGAACTGGTGCAGTTTGGGCAAGACCTGAAGGCAATGCACAACCTGACTGCAATGTAACATTATGAAAGCTGTTGGGTTTTTTGAACATGGACCTGTAGACGTACTGCAATATCATGAAGATTTTCCTGATCCTGTCGCAGGCAAGGATGATGAAATTATCATTGATATCAAGTACTGCGGCATAAATCATCTAGATATATGGACCAGGCAGGGAATAGGAGTAGCAGCAGGTAAAAAGATCAAGCTGCCTCACATCTGTGGGTGTGATATTGTTGGAACTACGCCTATCAAAGGACAGAGGGTGATGATTTACCCCGGTGTTTCCTGCGGCAAGTGCCAGCACTGTACAAGTAGTGGTAATAGAATAAGAACAACAAGAAGAAAGAGAAGAAACAATAACAACTACAACAAGCGTGAGAACCTCTGCAGCCAATTTGCGATCATTGGAGGCTTGAGTGACTATAACGGAGGCTATGCCGAACGCGTAGCAGTGCCCAAAAAAAATGTCATCAGGCTACCAAGCGCGCTAAAGGATGAGATAGCAGCTACTCTTGCGGTGTCATATCTCACAGCTTGGAATATGCTGCAAACAAATGGAGCCAGCAGAGGGAAAAAGATCCTTGTTTATGGGGCGTCGAGTGGAGTAGGAATGGCAACTATCCAGCTTGCGAAGGCGCTTGGTGCAACAGTGATAACAACAGTGTCTGGCAACTCCAAGCATGACTTTGCGAAAAAGATAGGTGCCCATTATATCATTGACAGAACAAGGCAAGACATTGCTGACGAAGTAAAGAAAATTGTTCCCGCCGGCGTTGACATTGTAATTGATCATGTAGGAGCGGCAACTTGGGCAACAAGTATTGCCGCTCTTCGTCAAGGCGGCAGAATGGCGGTCTGTGGCATGACATCAGGGAACGAAGCGACAGTGTCTATTCGGATGTTTTACACCAAGCAAATAACCATGGCCGGATTTCTCTTAGGCACACGAGTGCAGCTGCAGGAGTTGATAAATTTCGTAATGAGAAAAAGGATCCAACCTGTTATAGATTCTGTTTTCCCCCTTCAAGATGCAAAAGAGGCACAAAAGAAGATGGAGGCAGGCCTACATGCTGGCAAGATTTTGCTCAAGTCATGACTGCTTGCCGTCTAGTAGCTCAAGTGTATCGTCTGCAATGTCTATTGCTGTGTGGGAGTCGACGTTTGGCTCAAGTGTGACGAGTAGCATCTTACCTCCCATGTAAAACGTAAGTATGGATACCTTTTCGCGCTCGACGTAAGCGAATCTTGCCCCTCCCATAGATGCGTCAAAGCGATCTCTCATTGACTTGCGCAGTGCAGTATGGGTGAGGAACAATTCTTCATCAGTCTCGTTCACTATTGAGTCAGTCCCCTTGCGCATACCGCCTGCAACCAGAGTTCCGGTACTGTCGATCACGCCAGCATACCTTATGTCCTCGTTCAACGCAAATACCCGCTCGCACAGCTTGTTATGATCCATAATTTTCTCTTAGAAAAGGGTGTTTATTGAATTTTTAGTAAAGCCATATTAGCAATGGATGTCAAGTTATGTTGGAGACAGACATAATACATGAGCACGGAGAGGAAGAACCCATTCAAGCGCGACCAGGCACTAAATGATGCCACATCAGGTCAGCTGGGCGAGGAGCCAAGGCCTGGACCATATCCGGAAAAAGATCCGCGCATGGAAGCAGCGCGCAAAAGGTCAAAGCAGATCTAGCGCGCAGTTGTTTTTTATGTCATCTGTATAGCAATTACTACATAATTTTTGCTTGACAGAAACATTCTCGTCATTTTGTATATCATGCCATATTTTTTCTCTAGCATTTTGAACGCTTTAAGCTTCTCATCTTCATTGGCTATCCTTGCCTCTCCTTTGGCCCACGTACCTTTCACCTTGCCGCGCATATCGCATGGAGCTATCTGCACGGATGGATTGTTGCGTATACGTTTATACTTGCCCGTATCGTCAGAAGTTCGGATGTATAGTGTGCCATTGCTTTCGACAAACCACACAGGTGTCCTGACTGCCAGTCCGTTCTTTCTGTAGGTTTCCAGGTTGAGATATTTCTCACCGTCAAACTGCAACAATTTTTTCTCTATTACCCTCTCTGCTGCTTTCATGGTCAGTCCTACAATATAAGAATAAAAAAAGAAATAATCAGACAGCGGTTGACAGAGGTACAAGTAAGAATCCAGATTCTTTTGCTAAGTAAATTGTTTTAGCCGATGCTGCCATATATTATATCGTACTTGAATGACGTTGTATATGGTCAGGGCTAAGCCAAAAGGAGAACTCCTGGCAGATCTCAAGAAAGAGCTCAACTCAGGCAAGATATCAAAGATTAGGCCATTTGGAGAGGAGCTGCAGCATGGCTTGGAGAATGCAAGAATACATTCAGGATATGCATACTGGGTGGAAGAAGATTATTGCTCTCCACCACTTGCAATGGAAAGAAAAAGTGTGCTTGATCGCTATTTCGAAGATATCACAGTAGAGCGGATTGAGTCTCAGGAAGAAGGGTGGAATAGGATCAAGGACAGACCCATGCTTTGGAAATGACATTCTTTTGTATACCTCTCTATTCTATATATCAGCACTATTAAAAAATGTTATATAGAATGTAGTAAGAAAAATAAACAAAATGTGAGATGGCAGAGTTAGAATCTGAAAGATACAGCACTCCATATGAGTTGCTGTTATTATGAAAGAAGCGTAGAAGAAGCCCATAGCGCGATTGACGCCGCCAAGATCGCTTCTAGAAGAAATGTATTCTCCCATGCACAAGTTCTTCTATAGACTTCTTTCTGTCATGCAGTTTGTTACTAGGCTTGAGTTCCATTACAAGCGATTTTAATTTGTTTCCCAATAGCCATTTTTCCCAATAGTTGTTGTTCTTCTTCGATTTTATCTTTCATCATCAAAGACAATACTAGAAATTATTCTACGTCTTCTAATGCTTGATTCGTCTTCATTTCTCCTTCTTTGATCGAGTTTTTGATTGTCTCAGGTGAAAAGTCTGCGTTTTCGTAAATATGTGGAAAAGGTTCATCTCTTGATACGTGGACCACTTTTTTTATCTCAGCTCCACGCTCTTTCTTGTATTTCTTGTACTTGTACCGAATTCTTTTAAGTTGTTCTTTGTCTATTTTTGTGTGATCCGTCTGCTTTTCTATTATCTGATATAACTCCTCAATATACT
>JBJMEE010000100.1:0-11431 GCA_045809585.1 Nitrososphaera sp.
CTACCTGTACATTTGCGTTGTCTTCATTTGTTTTCTCAATTATGACATCCTTGAGTCCTAGTTGGAGGTCGGCTATGGGGGCCTGAGCCGTGCTTGGAGCCTCGCTATTGCCAGGAGGCCTGAAGTATTGCATTCCCACAATAAAAAATATGGCTATAGCAGCCGCGGCAATGCCACCAGCTACTGCATAAATGGCCTTTGCGTTCACAATTGCCTTTTTCGCGTTCACCCACGCTTTAAAGCTGTCGATTAATCCAAATGCTTATACTAGTCATTACAAAAATTGCGGCCGCTTGCAATACCACAAAGCGGCGAGTATTGGACGCGAGAGGGCTCATAAAGCCCAGATGAGACTGTTTGACTACACAGGCTTTGCCATGCTGACATACACCATCAAACAGGGCATGGCAGGGTTTGAGCCTGTGGGTGAAGAAGAGCTGGTTGGTAAGATGACAAGTGGTAATGAGGTTATGCTTTTTATTTGCGATAACGATGGCTATGCAAAGGCTCAGTCAAGGCCCATGCGAATGGGACAGGGCGAAGAAGCTTTCAAAAGGATGCTTGCAGATGGTATGCAAGAGTTCAATGGTGAGATCAGGACAGTGTCATAGAGGGTTATAACGAGCTAATTTGAAAGCCGACAAAAAGGTAGAAAGTAGCACAAATAGGTATTATCCGCATGGTGGCACTGTTCAAAAATTATTGCAAGTGAATGATAGATATGTATGTATTATAGAGAGTCATTCGAATTGCTTGAAGGATCATGAGGATTAGAAATTAGTCTATTCCAATTGCAATACTGTAAAGATCATCATCATTCCTCATTAAGACACGCTTCAGAGGTAGCTCAAAACACTTGATCTATATCTAAAAAAATCGGACAATGCAAATTGAAGCAATATAATTACTGTTGTTATTATCATTATTATTCTTCTAACGCCTTGTGAATAATAGTAGGTTATCTAATCAGAATGTATGATTTGACATTACTATGAGCAAATGCATTTATTCCATTTGCAATGAAGGATGGTAATTTGATAGCTGGGCAACAGCAGCATTCCGGAGCTGAAGTAGCTAAACTGGTTATTGATACTCTTGGTAAATAAATCCTCCAACAAAAATAGTAAAAGAAGATGTGCGTGTAACATACATACATGAGCCAAAATGAAAGTGTCACTGTAGTTGTTACTCCTAAAGTTAAGCGCGGTCGCGAATTAGAATATGAAGATTGGCTTAGACAGATATTGAAAGAATGCAAGTCCATGAAAGGATACCTTGGTGCAACGATCGAGAGACCCGCACCTGGATCCACAGAATACACAATCATTTTTAGATTTGATACTGTCGACAATTTGCGCAAATTTGAAGAATCAGAATTGCGTTCTAGGTATATGCACGAAGTGATAGATTATCTTGAAGCAGATCCCATCTGGAATAAATTTACTGGATTAGAATATTGGTTCACTCCGCCAAAGGGTACTATGATTCCGCAGCCCTCTCGCTTTAGGATGGCACTTGTGATGATAGCTGTTGTATTTGGACTTGTACTCACAATTGGCCAACTTGTCAGTATGGTTGCAGCGGATGTTCCGTATTATCTTAGGCTTTTTGTGACACTTTCCATAGACATTTTCTTGTTGACTTATGTTGTCATGCCTCGCATTACTAGCCTGCTAGCAAAATGGATATATCCCTCTTCTAAAACCATAGCTGCAAATTAGCATGCCTTAATAAAGGGAAGCAATGACAGCCTTGTCCTTGTTAAGATAATGTAGATTCTATCCCTATATTACTATACTACAATGCGTGTCCCTACGGTGCTACGGGAAACTGCATTCTGGATTACAATGGGATCTGACTTGAGGACTACTGTGGGGATCTTGCTTCGCTCTATCACCTTAAGCGCTACAATGTCCATCAAGTCATAGCTACCTGCCGCTGAATCTTCAGATCCCAATAGATCTATGCACTTTTTGACAGTGATTTCGTCGAACAGCTTGGCGCCCTTGTTCTTGTTGGGATCGGAATCGTAAATGCCGTTGACATCTGTTGCATTGAGGAACTTGGACGCTTTGACCTTTTCAGCAATAAGTGCAGCTGTTGCATTTGTGCTCTGCCCAGGATGTAGGCCGCCTGTCACAACTATTCTACCGGCTGTCACAGCCTTGCTCACCTGCTCCAAGTCTTCTGGGACTGCAGGATAAGCCTGATCGCCAAGCGCAAGAATCATGAGCCTTGCATTCAGTCTTGAAACTTCGATACCTAGCATGTCCAAAGATGCTTCATCCGAGCCAAAGCTTCTTGCGGTAGAGATATAGTGGCGCGCAACCTTGCCCCCGCCAGCCACTACCACTGGCTGCACTTTCTCACTTATTTTGCTCAGCATCCTAGCATACTTCTTCAGATCATATGCTGTTTCATAGCCAAACACTTTTCCAGATAATTTGATCACAATCCGCTGCCTAGCCCGCGTGAATCTTACCCGCCCCCATATTCAGTATCCCTTGATCACCCAATACCTTTTTAATAGCTCGCTCCACTTTCTCTCGGTTCTCTGCAGTAGTATATACGCGCAGCATGTCGAAGAATCCCGAGATCGATTCTACAAGTGGAATCTCAGATACCGGCATCTCATACACTCGATCCTTATCGACAATCAATACTGAATACATCTCTTCCTTGCTTGGAGTTAGCGGCATCGATGGGGCGCGGGAGACGTCCACAAAGACATAGTCGCTATCGACATCTGCCACATCCGCAATATGGGGAGCAAGTGCCTCCAGTGCTTTTCTGTCCATCCTTTGTCTATCGCGCTTATGCAAGAATTTTTCGTAAATGCATTTAAGCAACCTCCTGTCGCGATAATCTCGCGCCATCTTGCCCGAAAATGCATATCTGGCCGAGAGTGCACAGAGTCGCTCAAGCGTGGCCTCATCCGTTAGGGCAAGATAGTTACGGAGCGAAGTATTTGTCAGTCCAAGCGCTTCGTCTGCCGAAATCATTGAGCGTAGAAGCATTACTTCAGCAGCTCTTACCGTCTTGTGGAAATAGACCGCTTTGAACATTTCATAACGTGAGATCAGCATTGATTCAAGGGAGTTGAGGGCAGACCTATTTATCGCAAGCCGGTTCCTTGAAACTTCAAGAGAACTCACAAGTCTGTGATAATCAAGCTTAGCATACTCAGCCCCAGTGAAAAGCCCATCGCGTGGCAAATAGTCCATGATATCTGCAGACAATCCACCAGAAATGATCTCATTCATAAAATTTACTTTTGATTGGCCAAATGAAAGCCGGCAGATATGATGCGGGCTGCAGCCGTAGCTTCCCAGAATGTCAGATATCTCGCTTTGCATAATGATCTTTTTTCCAAGCTCCTCGTGGCTGGTATTACAACGATACTCAAGCACCTCTTCGAACAGGTGTGAAAAAGGCCCATGCCCAATATCGTGTAACAGCGCAGCAAGCCTGAGATCCTGTACCACTTCTGTGTGATCGATGTATCTTTTGCCAAGTAACGTTTCACCAGCAAGACCTGCAATATGCATTGCTCCAAGTGAGTGCTCAAAGCGCGAGTGCTGCGCGCTCGGGTACACCAGGTGTGCGCCAGCCAGTTGTCTTATCCTTCGCAAGCGCTGAAAAGCAGGGCTGTCGATCAGTTGTTTTTCAACCTGCGAGAATCTAATATACTTATGGACAGGGTCTGTTATCTCGCCTGCGAAGTCCATATTGATTGCTTATTTGTATCACAAGATAACAGGACTTAAACTTTAAGCTCTTTCCTTATTATCTTCATTATTTCTTGGTGAACCTGCTCTTTGCTTTTTGAGCCATCAATGACCTTCCATTTGTATTGCTTTGCAAACTTTAGGTAGTTCTTATAAGCACTTACAGCCAATTGGGTATCGGACTCGAACGCGTCCTGCATCTCTGCGCGCTTGGCAGATATACTTGGGTTGACCAAAATCACAAGCGTAACATCTTCTTTTGGCAGGCCCTTGTCAAGTCGAAGAAGCCAATTGATGTCCATGCCGTTTGCCTCTCCGTAGACAAGGTTTGACTGCCAGTAACGATTCATGACTATAATTGTACCGTTTTCGAGCATGCTCTCGATCTCTTTCTTTTTCTCCCACCTGTTTGCAGAGAACAGCAGGTGCTTGACCTCCGAGAGGTAGTCACGCTTACCCTCAAGGAATGCCTTTATTTCCATCCCTATTGGTGTAGTGTAGTCAGGGAAGTCCAAAATAACACAAACCTTGCCTGAAACCTTCAGGGCCTCTGCAAGCATGCGAGACTGGCTACTCTTACCAGCCTTGTCTGTACCTTCTATTACGATTATCTTGCCCCTAGTTGCCACTGCCTAAGGTCGGATATGCATCAATAAAAAGATTCAAAGATCCTCATCTTCAATATAAAAATTATAACTAAGGGTACAAAATTGGTTAAACGTTATGATAATTATGCGGAGAAAATATGTTGAGTTTATTGGGAAGTCGGCATACGTTTAACTATATTATTTGGCGTGTTTGTTGAAATTTAATTCAGAAAAACAACAAATTAAAATATTAACAGATCGCTGTAAAAATAACCTTGCGGATGGTGCTTGCTTGCTAGTGAAAAAGTCAACCATTGCTATATTTGATACTTTTAAGACCCGTAAGAACAAGTTCACCGGCGAGGCAAAGAGGCAGCGGGGCATCATTGCACATTTGGCCACAGAGCAGAACCCAGATCTTCGCACTAGGACGTCGATAGCACATGCCATTGCCAAGCAGCACGGTATCTTGTGGCAAAATATCTACTCCGGTATATTTCGCGACCTTGACGAAGTTCTCATTCCAGCAGGTGTGGTAAGGGAGGGCGGAAGACTACCCTTGAGGAGGGGACCAAAGGCACTCCAGCTAGAAGGAGTGCCATTCTACGAACTGACAGACACTGGCATTTTGGTAGCGTCATCAATTGAGGAGCTGAGTGATAATCGTATGAAGCTGCTGCGCTCATACATATCATCACTGTCAGCAAGCGACTCTGATTCCAAGGTAATGAAAGAGAGTATGCTATTTCTGATATTGGTGGCGCCGTCGTTTGTTTCAAAGATAGTCAACGAATACATTTACGCCTACAGCACAGGTGAAATTGATAGTATTGCGCCGCTTGACATCAAGAAGATGAGGTCAGTCATTGTTAAGCAGATATCAGTCGAAAAAGAGCTAGTAGAAGCCGTTATGACGATGCAGCAGGATCAAAGAGAGCTTGTTACAAGCTTTTTCAAAGTGCTCACTTAGCGGCCTTTGTATCCACAGGCAGTACATTGGTACTTTTTCTGCTTGCCCTTGCAACCCTCGCAACGCCATATTGTTGCGTTCCTGCATTTTGGACAGCTGAAACTCTCTGACAGCTCTCCCGGCCTCACTTGTCTACCACATGCATTGCAGTTTGGCATCTCATAAGACCCGGCATACATTGACTTGGGTGCATATCCTCATGGGAGTATTTTTACTTTGTTGAATTCAAGGCTAAAAATAAAGGCTTTATATCATCTTGGAAGTTTATGCCATACGCATTAGAAGATATTTGCAAGGAAGCTGACCAAGATGTTGGACTGAAGATCTGAGAATTTTACATTGTGTTATGCCAGTAATTGACATAATAGAAGAGAACAACAATCTAGAAGTCACTATCGATCTCCCAGGCTTTTCCAAGAAGGATATTAACCTCTAAGTAAACACATGGTCTAAATTTTCTTTTTCAATGCCACTGCAACTGCCGCAACAGATGCAGCAAATCCACCGTACGCAAGATAAAAGTTATACGGTAACATTAAGGCGGACCCAATAAACAATGCAGAAGCAAGTATGCTTGCGGCAAGTGCGCTATTGCTTTTCTCGTATCTGCCACTGCCAGTGGGTCCTATCGTTTCTAGGTATGTTTTTAACAGCGGCGCAACACTTAGTGAATCCTGAATTCCCTTTGCAAACCTCTTTGCAGATACTTTTACTTCCTCAATATAGGCGTCACGTAGAAGACCCTCTTCTTCAAGGAGGCCTGCAAGCACTTTGACGAACTGGAATGACACCTTATGATGGTAGTAGATACCCTCAAGAATAGAAGACATACGCATGTAAAGCGCAAGGTTCTTTGGCAGTCGGAAAGGAAATCGGCTCATCGTCTTGTTTGCAAGGTCCACTAGAGCTTGTACTTCCATCTTGTCGACCTGCCGACCATGCAGGGATTGAATGCTGAGTGCTATGCCTCGCTCAACTATGTAACGGTTCACTGTGGGCTCAAGCGTCCCCAGCTCTATCAGCACGTTAACAGTCCTTTCTGGGTCCTTATCTATCAGGCCAAGGTATAGGCGGATAAGCCGGATGCGGGTCTCGCTGTCGAGCTTTCCTACCATTCCAAAGTCGTACAGTATCAGGCGGCCGTCGTCTGCAACTGAAATGTTGCCTGGATGCGGATCAGCATGAAAGATATTGTGGTGCAGAAGCATCTTGAAGAACAGTCTATGGACGCGCACTACAAGCTTTTCTCTGTCGATTCCTTTTTCATCCAGCCTTGGGATGTCAGTTATCTTGACGCCTGGGACATATTTCATTGTAAGCACATGTTTGGTCGTCCTCTCCAAGAATATGTCCGGTATTATGACTGACGGATCGCCTACCAAGTTGCGCTTGATCGTAAGCAAGTTTTCTGCCTCTATGCGGTAGTCCATCTCTTCGTGTACAGTTTCGATGAACTGTGCCATCATGCCTTCTGCCGAGAATCTCAAGTTGGGGTCGATAAACCGCGTTGCAAGAGGCAGTATCTTTTTCAGAACATAAATGTCGTCTTCAATTATTCTTTCAATATTTGGCCTGCACACTTTGACTAGGACCTGCTTGCCATCATACTTTGCCAAGTAGACCTGTCCAAGGCTGGCCCCGGACAGCGAAGCGGTGTCAAACTCTTCAAATGCGTCCTCTATCCTGCCTAACTCATTTTCAATTACTGGCTTTATCTGCGAGAACGGAGCAGGTGGAACATCGTCCTGCAATTTTGAGAGCACTTGAAGGTAGGGCTGAGGCAAAATGTCCACCCGGGTTGAAAGCCATTGGCCAAGTTTGACGTAGGAGGGCCCGAGGTCAATGAACGTTTTGAGCACCTTACGAGCGTGCCTACGGTACTTTTCTTCGTCGACGTTTCTACCCTCATGCTTGACCCATTCGCGCCTATCTCGTCGCAAATTTATTACGATGGGCAAAAGCTTGAGCACTACCTTAGCGATGTGCAATTTTGAAGGGTGCGGAAAGACTGATGCTTCGACAAAAGCCGTGTCCTCTTTTTTTCGGATCTGAGCTGGGCTTTCCGTCGAGCTTACTCATCCCTTTTCTTTTTCAGCGAGCTGGCCATGTTGAAAACAAGGTTGCCTGCTGCAGAGCCGGCGATGTATCTAGCCAGAACTGCTGTGCCGATGGCAGCAGCGTCCTTTGTGTTATTGCCCTCCCCCTTTTTGCATATAATGTAGACCGTTGTGCCTAAGCGCCTGCCGACTATTAATGCAGCTGTCGAGCCTGCCAAGGACTCCGGCGTATCTACAAGGAGATGTCCAAGTGGGTTACTTAATGGATCCACTGTGTCCATGTGGACACTGTAGTGAGTTTCATAATCTCTGATGTAAAGGTTCCCATAGCGGTTCTGCTTGTTGGCCCCCTTTTTGCTGCCAAGAGGAGCATCCTTGAGGTCAATTATAGGCCTGACGGCCCTGGCCATAATGATGTTGCCATCGCCGTCCATGAACTCCACGTCTAAAAAAAGATGTCAATTGGATATAAAATTAACGAATAGTTTAATCCTTGCCTCACATCCGTTAGATGATGAGAAGCGTCAAAGTCATTGAAAGCAGCAGGATCTACTCCGGTGGCATCAATCTCAGGAAAGACAAATTCTCACTAAACGGCAAGATTGTGGATAAGGAAATTGTCGGACATCAGGACTCTGTAGGGATAGTAGCCGTCAGAGGTACTAGAGTCATTCTCATTACCCAGTACCGCCATGCGGCAAGCAAGATGCTGCTAGAGATTCCGGCAGGAAAGATAGAAAAGGATGAGACGCCGACGCAGGCGGCAGTTCGCGAAATGGCAGAAGAGATTGGCTGCTCCGGTACTCTCAGACCGCTGTTAAAATGGTATCTTGCACCCGGGTACTCTACTGAGTTGATGCACATATTTGTTGCTACGAACCTGAGGGAAATAACAAGAGGTCTTCTGGATAATGACGAGAATATTGAGATAAAGGAGATGGGACTGAGTGCGGCGATCGGGAAGTGTATCAATGGAAATATTGAGGATGCAAAGACCATCGCCGCATTGCTAGCCTATTATTACAGTCAATCCGGCTGAATCGGCAAATATATTATCTTTTTTCCTTCGTCATCTAGACTATTCCTTTCAATCCCCAAACCTTGATGGTTCAAATTGTCGGTTGCTACCCGCACAGACCTCTCTACCTTGTGACACACATACACACACATATACATACACCTACATTATCATAGGCTCACCCTGCATTTGCTACTGATTACCAGAACATCATTTGTACAAATTCATCAGATGAGCAGATGTACAGATTGGCTTCACGACACATGAAAATTAGTTGATCGTTCATTGCCAAAAAGCAGGAGCACATCGTAGCACGAAATAGTCTCATTCCATCTAAAGATAACCTGAAGTACAAATTGCTAAACAAGATATATAGCATTTGTCTGTTAGTTAGCTTTACAGATATAAAATCCAGGTCAGTTATGCGTGATGAGTTGAAAATGAACTAATCAAGGAGATGCCTGCGCCAGCTTGTCTTCCCTCAAAAAAGTCGTGGATACAATCAACACTTTCTGCTACATGGTTTGCTTCACCTCCCGTTGAGTTTTACGACCTTCTTATTGCTAGTTGAATATAGCAAATAACAAACAAGCGCTAACCCCTATAATCATATAGGATTAGGAGTAGTCAAAGACTCCTGAAACTATAAACAGAGATACAACCGTCGTAGCTCAATGGCAAATATAGAGAGCATACAAACACAGATTCACGATTTATTTAATGACTTCATGTTGCTTGAGGTTATCAAAGAATAACCTCCAAGGTAAATGCTGCTAGAAAATATTTATGCAATGAAAACAACATCTAATATTGCATGACTTTAATCCATTATGCAGCTCGAGAGTTATCTCGAGAGATAGGCAAAAGATCACGCGAATTTTACGAATTTGTAATGCCAGCAATAGATATGTATGAAGATGAAAATGGTCTTGTTGTTAAGATTGACTTACCGGGTTTCAAGAGAGATGAGATCAAGATTAGTATTGAAGAAGACATCCTCTCAATAAGAGCAAAAAAAATGGAACCGCAGGATGAAAGTCTTGGCACTATACTCTATAAACAGAGACCTGTTCAAATAGATAAAAGAATATCCTTACCTATTCCTGTCAAAGAGGGAGAAAAAGTGACTGGAACAGCAACATATTTGGATGGAGTCGTTACATTGAAGATTCCTATTTCAAGGGCAAATGTTATTCCAATAACATGATAATGAACTAAATTAACGGATCTAAAAGACTATATTTCTCTTTCTTATTTGAAGTCTGCATACTATTGTGCCTTGTCCTAAGCCATTAGTTAGTGTTTGGCCTAGCTGGCATGATCATTGCTGCCTGAATTCCACGGGAATAAGGACGCACTGAATCTGTAGGTTCTGAAGTGATAATCTATGACTACCTCAGGTTATGCTTGTCTTTATCACATGTATTATCGCATATATTTGGGACATAGGGGCAGTCTTATCTTTTCTGAATCTACTAGTATTTGTTTTCTACTAAACAACTATAGCATTTTCTTCTACTTCCAGCTGTATCTTCCTTTCACTATAGGAAGTTTTGTATTCTTGGTATAATGACTGTTTGATATTTTCCACATGATCGGCAAGTTCTTTGATACAGTCAGATTCACTTTCATAATCTCTCTCAATCTCTTTTGGGGATATGCCAAGCGATTCTAATTCATTAATCCAATAACCTTTCTTATCTGCCAGTTCAATAATTGGAAAAGATACCATATTCCTTTACCCCCACTCACGCATAGATCTATTACTCTTACAATATAAGAATCCCGCGAGGGACAAGAATGGCTATTGAATGATATCGCGCAGTCTTACCGTGTTGGCGCGGCTATCGACAGAAATTATCGCTTTGTCCCCCAATTCTTCAGACACCACCGCAGCTCATAGCTGCGGTTTGACAGGCTTACTTGTTGTGCTGCTCCGTTTCCATAGTAGATCGACCCAGCCTCTCATCGCCTACTGTTTTGACCGAAGAAATTCAGGATTTTCTTTTTGCTTCAGCATAGATAATATCGCTGCAAGCGTTAACTTGATATCGCGTAAAACAGCCATTCAGACTTTGGCAATAGTGTCGATGATCCTCGCAAGCTCGATATCATAGTTGCTTATGCCATTGACATCGTGAGTCACAAGGTCGATCCTAACGCGGTTGTAAACGTTAAACCATTCTGGATGGTGGTTCATCTTTTCTGCATTCATTGCAACTTTCGTCATAAATCCAAATGCCTGCACAAAGTCGTCAAACTCAAATGTCTTGTTTATCTTGCCGTTGACAACCCTCCAGCTGTCGAGCTTGCCTATCTCCTGCTCTATCTCACTCTGCGATAATTTACGATACTCGTCTTCTGACATAATATTAAGTGTGGCAATGCCTCTAATACATCTTGCCCATCTGAATGAATTACATCCTCTTGGCAGCTATTATTATTGCAGCTATTACAAGTGTGGCCGCTATGGAAGCGATGCCTACTGGGAGCTCGGGCAGACAGTAAGGCAAGATTGCATCAATTCATTCATGTCCTTTATCTTTTCTTCCTGCACATTGAATGACTCCAGCGATCTAAACGTCACATCCTGACGAGATATACCCCCGGAGTCGTCAGTCCTCCGGAGCGTGTTACTTCTTTGCCATCCTTGTCCACGAGGCTCAAAGAATCCATCTATGAAGAGTTGAGAAAGAGGGATGAAATGGTCTGGCGTTATTGAAGTGTGTCATAAATGGTACTGATTACGGCCGTGGAAAATGGAAATGCGATAGTTTTGGCTGACAAATTCGTTCTGCTTGTTGTTGTCGCTACAACACTAATCATTTCGGTCAGAAGACTCTTGGGCTCCCGTTTGGTATAAGATACTACAAGAACCATAACTCAGTGAGGCACATACAATGCAGTTGCTACAAGAAAATGTCAACAAATCCAAATAATAATAATAATAATAATGATAACCCAATAATCCAATATCTATAACGACCAGTACAAGCGGCCTGCAGAAGCGTGGCTTTATCCACTTTATGCTAGTTTCATCTCTGTCTGCCATTTTTGTGTTATCTCAAGGC
>JBJMEE010000101.1:0-3957 GCA_045809585.1 Nitrososphaera sp.
CCTCTTGAGACAGCCTCATTCATGCCACGAACGTCTAAAAGAACAGGACAGGCGTCTATGCACACAGGCGTTCCACATAACAAACATCGATCAGCTTCACGCATGACTTCTTCTTCTGAATAAGGTTGCTGGACTTCAGAGAAATTGCGCTTTCGTTCCTCTGGATCAGCTTTTCTAAAAGGAAATTGCCCGACGCGATTTGGCTCAACATTCATCAAAAGTCAGTATTGGCATTTTAGTTTATTACAATTGTGGAAGAACGGTCTACTTGTTATTTCCCACGATGCAGAAATAGTAAGGACAATAAGTGGATTGTTAGGCTGAGGCGTACATCAGATACGAAGTTGCGGCAAGGAACAAGCCAATGTCGTCTAATTCGTCATTTACTTTGACATGGTGTCCTTCAGGAGTTGTACCTAGCCCAGATGCTTCGCCTACAGGAACTCCTCGAAACCTCTTTATCTTATGTCTTAAATTTTGGTGATGCTTCTCTTCATCCATCTCCGATACATCTGAATATGGAAAGTTGTCTAATCTAGAGATGTACCTGACAGGATTATTGACATAGTTGTGCCATGATTTGCCTTCTGGCTGGTTCGCAAGCATGTAAAACATGCCATTATGTTTAAAGATGTTATCTCGGACTGTCAATAGAGCATCTTTTTCTCTTTGCCCTTGTTCTTGTTGTTTTTCTACTTCCCTTATGGAGAAAGAGAACCGCCTGTGTTCACCATCAATTTTGTTAGTGAGCACCCATTCATGGTTATCCTTTTTACTGAGCAATCTGAATTCAGGCTGTTCTCCTCTCTTTTCTATCTCGGCAACCTCATTTCCATTCTCTGAAAATATTTTGGCTTCCCATTGCGTTGGTCCTTTTTTTATGGTGAATTCAGAAGTCAAGTCCTACAATAGAATTAGAGCAACTAGAAATTTATGCATTCATTTTACTTCCATTGCTTTGAAATTAGCACTGTATATCCATGCACATTCTCAAGTTTGAATTAATGTCTGATGTATGTTGCTCTTATCATGCTTGAGATAAAGAACATGGCTTCATTTGGATAGACATTGCCAAACCTAGTCAAGATGAAATGAAAAACTGGCTGGGAGATTCCTCTTTCATGAACTCAACCTTGAAGACTATCTGTGATTCAGGTACCAAAATTGACAGGTATGAGAACCCTCCCATTGTAATACTCAACTAACTTCTCAGCTCTGGAAAAGGAAAGGATATACCTAGATCAAGCCAGCTAGCTGCATTTGTCGGCTCGGATTACTTGGTTTACTATTCATCAGGGCGAACTCAAGCCAAACGTAGAGAGCTCTTTCAACAGTGCACTCAGAGCTACAAATCTGGCCAAGAATTAAGGAAGATCATGAGGCTATCTATTTTATTCCACAGTATTATCGATGTAACCTAGAGAAAATCGAAGATGTAGTATTTGATGAACAGGCAAATGCGGCAGGAGAAATCACACCTTTGGTGGATGCTTTTCCTGCCACTTGCGGCCAAGCTCTGCCAAAAGTTCAAAATTCTCGCGGTGGCGAGGCTCGTTCCACTTCTCCCGAAGACCATGGATTATAGGCCTGCATTTCTCCCATTCTTCCTGAAGCGACCCATATCTGTCAAAAAATAGGTCCGCGTTTAAAAATCTCTTTTCCACAAGCAAGCCTGCAAGCTCCCATTTTGACGTGAACCTTTCAAAGAACTGATACTCTCTGCTTCCGTGGGCGTATTTTGTTGTGAATTCTTCGATTGTATTCTCATGGAACTGACCCCAGAACCACTCGGCTGCCTGGAAGTCATAGTCAGTGTTGTAAAGCTCAGCCAATCGAAACAGCGTATCAACATCTTGTGTAGTCACTTTACTTTTTTTTCTACGCGCCGCCATATTTGGGAGCAGCAGTAGATGCTCTATGTAATAAAGCTGTCTGGCTCATTGTTATATATCCCATATATAATTTTGTGACACATCGTTAACATGGGATCAAAAAGTAGCAGTAGCACCACAACATCTACCGCAATAATGGAGCGCGATGTTAAGACAGATATTGGAGTAAAAGATGATGCTCGTGAGAAGCTGGTCGAGACGCTTAATATGCGCCTGTGTGACGAGTATGTTCTCTACACAAAGACAAGGAAGTATCATTGGAATGTTATAGGACCTCGCTTCCATCAGCTACATGAGTTCTTTAAAGAGCAATACGAAATTCTGGATGAAATGGTAGACGAAATAGCAGAAAGGGCAAGGCAGCTTGGTGGCAAATCACTTGGCACGCTTGACGAGTTTGCTCGCTACTCTAGTATCAACGAAGATCCTGGTCAAAATCCAGACGCCCAGACAATGATATCTAACCTGCTAAAAGATCATGAAACAGTAATCAAGACACTTAGGAAGAACGCTGACGAAGCTGAAGAGTTAGAGGACATGGCAACAAATGACTTTTTCCTGCAAGCAGTGGAAAAACATGAAAAAATGGCGTGGATGTTAAGGGCCCATCTAGAAGGCAAGGACACGATCTAATCTTTTTTTCTTTGTTTTTTATGCCGATAGTTTCAAACCGATTCAAATTGAATCAGGCCAGAGAAGCCCTACAGATGCTAAAAGATCGAAAAATCATGGGAAGAGGTGTATAATAAACCCCTTGACTAGCAGAGACAATAGCACACCGACTCCATCTGAAAGAAAGATTGAAACAATAAATCCTGCAACAGAAGAAGTGCTCAAAGAGTATGAGATAGTTAAAGAAGAACAAGTAATTGAATCAGTAAGACGAGCAAGAAATGCGTTTGTTGACTGGAAAAATGACATTGATAAAAGAGCTGATCATCTGTATTCAGTCGCCAATGAGCTGAGGAAAAACAAAGAAACTCTTGCAAAAACAGCGACACAAGAGATGGGAAAATCAATAAAAGAATCTAGAGCTGAAATTGATAAGTGTGCATGGACAATTGAGTATTTTGCGGATAATGCAGAACTTTTCTTAAAAGGCGAAGTTGTTAATACAGATGCAAGAAAAAGCACTATAACATTTGAATCCTTAGGGGTTATAGCCAGTATAATGCCTTGGAATTTCCCCTACTGGCAAGGACTGAGGTTTGCAGCTCCATCGTTAATGGTTGGTAATACTATTGTATTGAAACCAGCAAGTGCTACAATGCAATGTGGAATAGAAATTCAAAAGACATTTCTTAAGGCAGGAGTACCAGAAGGTGTTTTTCAAGCGATGGTTGGAGATTCTAAAATTGCAGAATCACTTATAGAATCAGATGGAATTAATGCTGTGACATTTACAGGAAGCGTGCCTGTAGGTGCCAAAGTGGCGCAGAGGGCCACTTCTAAACTGAAAAAGACTGTACTGGAATTAGGAGGGAGCGATCCGTTCATTGTTTGCAGGGATGCAGATATTGAAAAGGCTTCCAGCGGTGCAGTCAAAGGAAGGTTCGTGAATTGTGGGCAGAGTTGTATTGCATCAAAAAGATTTGTAGTTGTTAAGGATATTGCAAATGAGTTCACTGAAAAATTTGTCCAAAAGACTGAAAAACTCAAAGTTGGCGATCCACTTGCAGACGATACAGATATGGGACCATTAGTTAACGCTAAGAGCCTTGAAAATATGGAGGGATTTGTGAAAAGATCTATAAAGGAAGGTGCTAAACTGCTTACTGGTGGCAAGAGGATTGAAGGTCGGGGTTATTTTTACATGCCAACTATTCTTACGAATGTGACCCCTGCCATGGAAGTAGCCCAAGAAGAAGTATTTGGTCCCATAGCACCAATAATTGTGGCTGATGATGAAAAGGAAGCGATAAATATTGCAAATGACTCAAAATTTGGTCTGGGTGCAAGTATCTGGACGCAAAATCTGGAGAAGGCAGAGGAACTGTCATCAGTGATAGAATCAGGAATGGTCACAGTAAATAATGTAGTAATATCAGACCCGCGTGTTCCGTTT
>JBJMEE010000102.1:0-17765 GCA_045809585.1 Nitrososphaera sp.
AACGTTATAAACACTGGAGAAATTGATGACCTGATAGTTGCTTCTGAAGACAATTATCAAAATAGCCTAGTTGCTTCTGAAACTACTGATGAAGAAGGGACATTTATCTCATCAGTAACAGTGCCCGATGTTGAAGAAGGTGAATACGCGATCCTTGCTATAGCAGATGACACAAGAGCGGCCGCTTCTGCATTATCCGTGACTGTAGCAGAGTCTGTAACTGAGCCTGCTGAAGATACCTCTGCCACTAATGCAACCTCTGCCACTAATGCAACCTCTGCCACTAATGCAACCTCTGCCACTAATGCAACCTCTGCCACTAATGCAACCGAAGACAACGTAGTGAATGAAACTATTACTCAAGCTCCTGAAGAAGAAGAAGCAGCGGAAGAGGAATCTACTGAACTTCTGAGATCTGAAATCATTTCAAATGGAACACAAGGTGTTGCACCAGCCACTTTTGAATTTCAAGCAAATCTAACAGGTGGCACTGAGCCTTACACTTATAGCTGGAATTTTGATGATGACAGCGAAGAAAGTAACGATCAAACTGTTTTGCACACATTTGAGGAAGCTGGCACATATAACGTCACTCTTGCTGCCACTGACACCGACAATCAAAATGCATCTGAAAGTATAGAAATCAATGTTGAAGAACCCGCAGAAGGAGGAGGAGGAGAAGCAGTAACAAGTACGGTACAGAACCAGACACAAAACAATCAGACTGACACAGGCGTAGAAGAGCCAACAGTTCAGCTAGATGAAACAAGCGCAGAACCCGGCTCGCCGCTTCCAATCAGCGGTGAGGGCTTTCAGCCAAACACACCAATCCAGATATTCATAAACAACGTCCCAGTAACGAATGTAGTAACAAATGAAGAAGGATCATTTAACACTGTAGTTATAGTACCTACTACAGTGGTCGCAGGCAGTGTCCAAGTGGTTGTCAGAACCGAGCAGACCAACATTGTCCAAAACGTCAATATAGTAGGATCTGACGGTACGACTGAAGGACCCTCAACCCTTCGCTTAACTGCAGCCTCTGCAACAGACAATGGGGAGGCTCTACGTAATGCACCAGTTACTATATTTGATACAAGCAGCGGTCAAGTAATAGAAAAAGGCAAGACTCCTATGGATATAGAGCTTCAGGAAGGTACCTACTCTATCTTCTACTCTGACTTTGGGCGTTTTGAATTTGAGTCAGCAGAGCCCGGAAGATGGATAGATACACCTGACGGTGGCTCTGGGTTGATAACGATCAGGGAAGGCAGGAACACAACGGTGGCTGCACTATATAGCGAGCGACCGGCGCCTCCCACGCCTCCAAGGGTGACAGACAATTCGCTCACGCTTCGCGCACAAGACACCCAAGGGAACCTGATACCGGACATGTTTGTAACAATCTACAATGCAGAAGCCGCAGAAAAGATAGAGCAAGGCTTCACAGAACTTAGAGTAGATGATTTGCCGCCAGGCACATACCCTATATTCTACGCAAACTTTGAACATCTTGAGTTCCTGAGAGCCTCTCCTGGTACGTGGATCCAAACTGCATTTGGTGGAGTGGGTGTTGTGACCATACCTGATGACGGAGAAGACCATAATATTGTAGTGACAGCAGAGTACAATAGAACTACCGGAGTTGAAGAACAGTTCAACATACAAGCGCCGCTAGATCTCGGCGGAGATATATTCACTATAACATCGAACCAGACACGCCCCGAAGGACCCTTTGTGATGTCTGGATCATTCACACTCCGGGTGAGCGATGAAGAGCCTGTTAGCGCGACTCTCTCTGCTTACTTCATGTCAGCTAGGGAAGACTCAAATGAAAACGTAGATCTGGCGTCACAAAGGAGCAGAGACCATGATACATTTCAGATAGTGGATCTCAAGCCAAGGGTGGCAAGGCCTATCGGACTCAACAGCTATCTAGTTTCAGGAACTGCCGACCTGTTGCTCAATGGCCACATGTATTCTAACGATGAAAGGGTAAATGTGATGGTGAGAGGAGGTGAGGAGCTGACTCCAACCAACATTGAAATCGACTTCCGAGGTGACGAACGATACTCTGCAGCCAACAGGCTTGACACACTGTACGGTGTTGTGAGCTCTGGCTTTCAATAGTGTGCAAAAAGTAAGTTAGGCGGTTTTTTCCGCCTTCTATTTTTATTATATTTCTGCTTTCTGAGAAAGACAACTGAAAGCCTTTATGCAAAAATCACATCTTGATAAAATTCAATTAAAATCTTGATAATAATAGAATTGCCTTCAAAGTTGATCCCGACTACCTGTGTTTGCCGCCAGTTTGCTGTTTCTAGCAGCAAAATTGAATGTTTAAGCTGGTCGCAGTTAGTATTTCTCGAACGCAAGTAAGTATCTGTAATTAGCTCAGAACGCACTGGGGCGCACACACATATATCTCATATACTTGGAAAATGCCTAACGCTGCCAGAAATGGCTTAGCATTAAACGTCTAAAACCTCCTTATTGTATATGCCTTGTTACTTGGCGGATACTCAAATTGCAAGCGATCATAAATGTCCTTTAGCTATGCTCTAACCTAGCCTACATCGCTTCCAGTTGCAATTCCATACCCCATCTTTTTCCTTGCACTGTCCATTTTTTCAACAAAGGATTGGCCCCAATGTCGCTGGTACTTCGGTTTAATATTCAAGGTAAGTTCGAAATTGTTCGCTTCCAGTTGCAATTCAAAGGCTTTGCCTGTCTTTGCCACCTGAATCCCGCCATCTGACAGTTGCTGAATTACATTTACAGACTCGCTTTCGTCATACTCCGCTGAGTAATTAGTAACAAGACTATTTGGAATCTCCGGGTTAAAATCTGCCATGGCCTTAATGGTACGTTTCTGCCCTTGATCGCTGCATTTAAGCTCGAAGTTAAGAAAAACTTTCTTCCTGTTTTCGGCCATGTTGTCATGTGTTATATCAACCTAAAAAATTTTTCTATCTGAAGTACTAGTAATAACTTGATGAAAGATCATGTACGATTTTGGTGATAAAGTTATAATTAATCTATTTTTATGCTGCAAGAAGCAACTTGAGTAATCGGCGCATATCCTTACATCTGCCTTGAAAGGGGAAGAGGAAAAATGTTTGATATGAATTAGATAGAGCTGACTACTTATACGAAAAATTGAAAATTAGCATTTTTACCCTGTTTTCTTTGGCATTTTTGAGTCATATTTCTTCCTTGATTTACGCCTCCTATCTATAGGTACTAATAAATTGTTAGGAATCTCACTATCATTATTTACCTAAACCCTTTCAATTTAAAAGATCTAGAGGTTTTTTCATAAAAGTGATATAAAATGCAGAAGCATATTACCTTGAACTAATATACAATAGAATACCTGGCGTGATAAAATGTGACGGGCCTTGCCGGTAACCTTAACATATATACCTTCATAGCAAATTATATGTAACGCCGAACTTATAGAACATTTTACAGAATAAATACTGCCTATAGCATGCTATTCTTATCTATCATAATGCGCATAATGCGAGTACTATGTGTGACTGGACGCATGAAGAAATAAAAGAAAAGGAAACAGTCAGCGCAAAAGCTAAGGCGAAAGACATAGAGTCTTTTGAAAAGAAAGAAGAGAGACCGCTGACGACCGTCAGTTAAGACGATAAAAACACAAAAAATTAACTAATCTTCTTTTTTCTTTATATCATTAATGCGAACTTATCCTACAGATACGACAGTATATACAAGGAAATGGCTAGCGCAACTTTCTCAGCTTGATATTATATGCAAGGCCGAATCTGTGAGCTTCGTCTCGAGCATGCTGCAGCATTTTGAGACCTATATTACTCTTCGGTAGCGTGACCGGGACTTTAGAGCCTGGCATATAGATCTCCTCATTTTCCTTAGCAAGACTGATGCAAGCGACATCTGAGATCCCCAAGCTTCGAAGTGACATGATAGCGGCTCCAAGCTGGCCGCGTCCGCCATCTATCAATATAAGATCGGGAATCTTTTCACTGGTAGATGAATAGCGCCGGCGAACAAGCTCGCCTATCATCGCAAAGTCATTCTGCCCTGTTACTGTTGTGATATTGAATCTCCTATAGTAGCTCTTGATAGGCTTGCCGTTGATAAATCGAACGCATGATCCAACAGCAATTGAGATTCCAAGGTTTGACACGTCAAAACAATCAATAACTTCCGGCATGGAAGTAAGCTTTAATGCGTTTTTAAGCTCTACTACTGCTGGATCATAGCCCCTTTCAATGTATATTGAAAGGTTGCGCATTATGAGGTCCATAAGCTGCCTCTTGTCCTTTGTCGGTGTCCTCTCGATATTAAAGATGCTCACCTTATGCCCTGCTATTTTTTCAAGTGACATCTCTAGCACCTGCTTGTCTTCGAGGTCTTCGTTGACATAGACGAACCTTGGGATTGTCGGGACTGAAGAGTAATACTGTAGGAGAAATGAGGAAAGTGAGTTATCACCTACAAGGTCAAATTCGAACTTTTTCCGATCGCTTATGACACCACGTGTCCTGCGGAGTGCCATCACATGGGCCACGCCCTTTTTGGTATCCTCTAAGATACTAATGTACTCCTCGTCATGGTTGCGGTTGACAGCCTTTTCCATTTTTTGCTTAATGCGCAGATTGTTGAGCCTGTACAGAGTATCACGGATCTCTTTTGCCCTTTCGTAGTCGCCAAGCTCTGATACACGCTTCATCTCCAAGTGCATTTCGTCAGCAAATTTGTCTATATTGCTCTTACCTTCAAGTATGTCCTGCAATGCTAAGATATTCCTCATATATTGCTCGTGCATTACATTAGCTATACATGGCGCGTCGCAATTCTTGATAAAGTACTGAAGACAGGGTGTTTTGGGCAGCCTATTGCATACTCTTATTTTGAATAATTTTCGCAAGAGTCCAACTGTCAAGTATTTAGAACTGCCGCGTACAAACGGTCCATAAATTCTGCCTTTTGGTCCGGTGAATTCTCCTGTCCTGTTGCGTCGGGCGACAAGGAGACGGGGAAATGCTTCGTCTGTTATTTTTAGATAAGTATAGCGTTGCTGGTCCTTCAATTCAATGTTGAAGACTGGCCTGTAACGCTTGATGAGATTTGACTCAAGAAGGAATGCCTCAATCTCATTGTCCGTAACAACAAAATCTACATCTGCTATCCTCTCAACCAATCTGCTAGTTTTCCATCCTAGCTTGGGGTCGTGCCTACTGAAATATGAGGTGACGCGTTTTCGCAGGTTCTTGGCCTTGCCGATGTAGATTATCACACCTTCATTATCCTTCATTAGGTAAACGCCCGGTTGTTCTGGAATACGCTTTTCTCTTAGAATAGTAGTAGTAGTGAAAGTCATCGATTAGTCCTCCTCAATATCATACTGTCAACTGACAACTTTGGCTTCAGATACTTGCCGGTATAACTGTTCACAGTTTCGCTTACCCCCTCGGGAGTACCGGCTACAAGAATTTGCCCTCCTGCTGCACCACCTTCCGGACCTAGGTCTATTATCCAGTCTGCCGACGCAATGACATCCAGATTGTGCTCAATGATTATGACTGTGTTGCCAAGTTCAACCAGCCTTTTTAGCACATTTAGCAGCTTGCTTACGTCTGCAAAGTGAAGCCCTGTAGTCGGCTCGTCTAAAATGTAGACGGTCTTGCCAGTGTCGCGCCTTGACAGCTCTGCAGCGAGCTTGATCCTCTGAGCTTCGCCTCCTGATAGTGTAGTTGCAGGCTGCCCTAGCCTCAGGTAGCCAAGACCCACATCGCTTAGCGTCTGCAGTTTTTTGGTAATAGTCGGTATAGCATAGAAGAATTTTAGTGCTTCTTCGACAGTCATGTCAAGCACATCTGAAATAGTTTTGCCCTTGTACTTTATCGCAAGTGTTTCAGAATTATAGCGCCTACCTTTGCATTCGTCACAAGTGACGTAGATATCGGGTAAGAATTGCATCTCTATCCTTTTTGAGCCGCCTCCTTCACACGCATCACATCTCCCCCCTGAGACATTGAATGAGAACCTGCCAGCCTTGTATCCCATCTCCCTTGCCTGAGGTGTCTTGGCGAATAGCTCCCTTATGGGCGTAAAGGCATTGACATAAGTGGCAGCATTTGATCTTGGAGTTCTGCCAATCGGAGACTGATCGATGCCTATCACCTTATCGATGTGCTCAAGGCCGGATATCCTATCATGTCTACCGGCTCTTTCCTTTGCCCCGTAAAAGTGTGCGGCAAGTGCCCTGAACAATATATCGTTTATGAGTGTCGACTTGCCTGAGCCTGAAACTCCAGTGACAGCTGTCATGCAGCCCAGAGGAAACTGGACATCAATGGACTTTAGGTTATTTTCACATGCATTGTGAACAGTCAGCCACCCGCTTGGCTTTAGCCGCTCATGCCGGTGGACAACCCGTTGATCGCCTCTGAGAAAAGAGCCTGTAATAGAATTAGAGTTATTTACAATGTCTTCAAGAGGGCCGCATGCAACAACAGCTCCTCCGTGGCTACCGGCGCCTTGGCCTATATCTATTATCCAGTCAGAGTTTCGTATAACTTCCTCATCGTGTTCTACAACAATGAGAGTGTTGTCTAGGTCGCGAAGTTTTTTCAGAGTATCTATTAGCCGCATATTGTCGCGCTGGTGTAGGCCGATCGTTGGCTCGTCCAATACGTAGAGTACTCCTGTCAGGTTTGACCCTATCTGGGTCGCAAGTCTAATTCTTTGTGACTCTCCGCCTGAAAGCGTGGCAGTCATTCTATTGAGCGTCAGATAATTGAGCCCCACATTTAGTAGAAAGTCGAGCCTTGACATAATTTCCTTTAGTATAGTCCTCGCAATGTAGCGCTCAGTTTCTGTCAGCTCTAGCGCTTGGAAGAAATGGTAGCACTCATCTATTGACATGTCACACACATCCATTATCGACTTATTCTGTATCTTGACTGCCAAAGCTTCTTCCCGCAGGCGCCTGCCATTGCACAACTCGCAGGCCCGCTCCCGCATGAATTGCATTAGGTCTTCGCGCTTTGACTCTGATTCGGTTTCGCGATAAATGCGCTCAAGATTTGGTATGACACCCTCAAATGATCCACGATATTCCCAACGGCTGTCAGAATAGCGCGACTGGTACTTGTAATGGATGCTTTCGTCGCTACCATACAGTATTACCCGAACTTGTTCTGGCTTCATCTTGACCATCGGAGTCGCAAGGTCAAAACCAAACTTTCTGCCTACGTCACGCAGCATTGCAGATCGAAATGTTGCAAAGTGTCCAGTCCACGGCCTTATTGCACCTTCTATTATGCTCTTTGACTTGTCTGGTATTATCAAATCTGGATCAAATTCAATTTTGATGCCAAGTCCATTGCATTCCCTGCATGCACCAAAAGGCGAGTTGAATGAAAAGGTTCGGGGCTCCAAGTCTCCAAGCGAAATGCCGCAGTGAGGACAGGCATTTCTCTGTGAATACATCATATCCTTGTTGTCAACTGAAACAACAACAACCCCTCCGCCTACCTTCAGCGCAGATTGTATCGAGTCAAAGAGCCTGCTCTTTTCTTGTGGAGAGGGCTTGAGCCTGTCTACTATAACTTCTATTGTATGCTTTTTCTGCCTGTCGAGCCTTGGATAATGGGGTTTTTCCTCTTCCTCATCATCGTCGAGCCTCGTTACCTCTCCATCTAGCCTGATGCGAGAGAAGCCGTCCTGCTTGAGCTGATCAAATAATTTTTCATATGTTCCTTTTTTGGCCTGTACGACTGGGCCCATGATCATAACGTTCTTTCCTTCCGCTGTTTTCATTATAGTTTCTGTGATCGAGTCAGCTGACTGGCTGGCTATTTTGCTGCCACACTTGGGACAATGAGGTACGCCTATTCTCGCAAACAGCAGACGCAGATAGTCGTAAATTTCTGTCACTGTGCCGACAGTCGAGCGTGGGTTCTTGCTCGTCGTCTTTTGCTGTATGGATATCGCTGGTGACAAACCATCAATTGAATCCACGTCGGGTTTATCCATCAATTCCAAAAATTGTCTTGCATAAGCCGATAACGATTCCACATAACGTCTCTGACCTTCTGCATATATCGTGTCAAATGCAAGTGTCGATTTTCCAGAGCCAGACAGGCCCGTTATGACTACCAGCTTGTTCTTTGGTATTTCGACATTGATATTCTTGAGATTATGCTGTCTTGCTCCTTTGATTATTATCTTGTTGTGCATTATGACACCTTTGGGAATGCCGCCTCGCCAAGAACCTTTCTTATCTTATCCAGCTTTTCGCGAAACATTATTGCCTTTTCAAACTCTAGTTCTTCTGCAAACCTCTTCATGGTGGCCTCTGTCTCTACTGCGAGTTTGAATAGGTCCTCCCTTGCCATCGACTTTGTCTCTACTTCAACATCGGCAATTTCCTTAACACTTTCTGGTACTGGTTTAACTATTGTCTTTGGAGTTATCTTGTTTCTCTTGTTGTATTCTAGTTGCTTTTTGCGCCTGCGGTTGGTTTCTTCGAGAGCTTGTTTCATAGACTGAGTAACATGATCTGAATACATTATGACAGTGCCGTCAAGGTTTCTTGCTGCTCTACCAAATGTCTGAATGAGGCTGGTTGTGTTGCGCAAGAATCCCTCCTTGTCTGCATCAAGGATTGCAACAAGGGAAACTTCAGGGATGTCAAGGCCTTCTCTCAGCAGGTTAATACCTACTAGCGAATCAAACTCGCCAAGACGCAGCTGTCTTATGAGTTCTGTACGCTCAAGACCCTCAATCTCAGAATGGAGGTAACGCACACGCACCTTGTTTTTCGCAAGAAATTCTGCTAGGTCTTCTGCCATCCTCTTTGTCATCGTGGTGACAAGCGTTCGCTGGTTCTTCTCTGCCCTATTCTTTATCTCTTTTATCAAATCCTCCATCTGGTTCTTTGTGGGGCGGATCTCGACCTTGGGATCTATAAGCCCTGTAGGGCGGACTAGCTGCTCGATGACCTGCAGGCTACGCTTCAATTCATAGACACCGGGTGTTGCCGACACAAAGATCACATTCTTGAGGTACTTCTTCTCAAACTCTTCAAACCTGAGTGGACGGTTGTCGTACGCACTTGGAAGGCGAAAACCATAATCAATTAACATCTTTTTGCGTGTATAGTCGCCATTGTACATGCCATGCAACTGCGGTAGTGTAACATGTGACTCGTCAATTACTAGCAAAAAGTCGTCACCAAAAAAGTCGAGCAGACAGTAAGGCGGCTGTCCAGGTGTCCTGCCATCCAAGTGACGCGAATAATTCTCAATTCCAGAGCAATAGCCAAATTCCTCTATCATCTCCAGATCATACTTTGTGCGCTGTATAAGCCTCTGTCTTTCAAGTTCTGATGGCAGATTAGGAAGCCAGTTCTCCAACTCACGCTTGATTGAGGCAATAGCTCTATTGCGTGAATTGTCGTCAGTAATATAGTGCTTGGCTGGAAATATCTTGACTGCATTTACGTCGCGCAATTTTTTCATAGTGACATGGTCATGTATGCTTATGTGCTCAATCTCATCACCAAACATCGAGATCCGGATAATGTCATCAGAATATCCGGGGATGATATCAATCGTGTCACCTTTGACCCGAAGATTGCCGGGCACAAGCGACACATCATTTCGCTCATAACGCGCTTCAATAAAATTGTGGATCAGCATTTTGCGGTCGATTGTCATACCTCTTGTTACTGAAATTGCGCTTTTCTCCCATTCACCTGGCGAGCCAAGAGAATATATGCACGACACTGTGGACACAATTACTGTGGGCTCACCAGACATTAACATCGCAGTCGCTTCAAGCCTCATCTTCTCTATCTTTTCATTCACCTCAGTGTCCTTTTCGATATAGGTGTCTGTCTGAGGGATGTAACTTTCAGGCTGATAATAGTCATAAAAGCTTACGAAATAGCCGACATTATTTTTTGGGAAGAATTCTTTGAATTCTGCATACAACTGCGCTGCAAGGGTCTTGTTATGAGATATCACAAGCGTATTCTTGTTTGCACTTGCGATGACATTTGCAATTGTAAATGTCTTGCCACTGCCAGTTACTCCGAGGAGGGTCTGACGTCCCCCCTTCCGCACACCTCTGACGAGCTGTTCTATTGCTTCGGGCTGGTCTCCGCTAGGCGGAAAGGCATCTTTTGCCAGAGTAAATCCTGTAGAGCTGGTAAGCAAAGTGCTAGAACACCTATTTTCCTAACGCGCTTATATGGCTAATGCCTCATACCCCTCCTGAGTTGCTGATTATACACTTACGTCCTAGTAATGTCTCTGCCAGCATCCCTACCCGTTTAAATCAACAATCTGTCCGCTATTACAAACAACTGTGCAGCTATCTATCACTGAACGGCCAGCCAAAACAACAGTGAACAATCTCTTAGAGAAGCTTGACCTTAAAAAGTCAAAAAGTATACGAAAATCTTTTGTTCAACTACAGTGCTATGTAGAGGTATGAGCAGCGGTCTCGACATTCCTCGAGTGGAAAAGCATGAATTCTTGGGTTTTCTACAAGATGAGGGTAAAGTGCGACTGGACGATTACATTGAGGGCGCAGTTGAGGTCGCCGAAGAAGTCCATTCTGACCAAATGCGGGAAGACGGAACTTCTCCGTTCCTTGAAACCCATACATGGCCAGTCACGATGGATGTCGTAAGGCATTATCGCTCAGTCAATCGCAATATCACTAGCGTGGAAATTGCAACCGCAATTCTACATGACGTCATGGAAGACGATGAGAGAATCTTGAATCTATATGAATCCAAGTCATACGGATTTGAAGCTTATCTTGCATACCGGTTTGGGAGCAGGATCGGGGACATTGCAAGCGAACTAAAGATCAAGCCCCTTGAAAACTATCCAGGAGCAAACGATATAGAGCGCCAGCTGCAGCGCTTTTTGGCATACTGTGACATCCTTCGCGAAGCCGAATACGACGTCAAGGTAATCAAGCTGGCAGACAGGCTTAACAACATGTCATATATCCGGCACATTCCAGGACATGACAAGGTAAGGCGCTATATGCGGGAAGCGGAGGACTTTTACATTGCATATACTATGCTACCGCCCAAAATGCCTCACTTCTATCAAAGTATGAGGTCCGCTTATGAAAAGCTGAGGGTATTATCGACGCAAAAGCTGGTCGCCGCATAACTTCCTTACTTTACAAACAATTTAATGATAGTAATTTATGGGGATAAAGGATGTGATAGGTGTTGACGACTAGAACAACAACAACAAATGACCTCAGTGTTGCAGTTATTGTGAAATTAGAGCCTGATTTCTCTGAAGGAAATGTGAGCTACAACGCCGACGGCACACTCAATCGAGCAGAAACAAAGAGTATCCTTGGACCTCATAGTGCTATAGCGTCAAATGCGGCTTTTTATGCTAAGGTCAAATATGGAGCCCGCATTGCAGTTGGAACGATGGGTCCCCCTATTGCAGAGAGCGCGCTACAGCAAGCGCAGCTGCTCTGCGATGCAGATGAACTTCATTTGTATAGCGATAGGATCTTTGCAGGTGCCGACACTCTTGCAACCGCCGAAGTGCTGAAGGCCGGCATCTCTAAGGTCGAAGGTGATGGTAAAGTAGATATCGTGTTTTCCGGTCACAGGGCCTCTGATGGCGAGACCGGCCAGACAGGAGCTCAGACCGCTTGGAAGCTGGGCTACACCTTCTTTGGCAATGTCATAGATTATAATATTGATCTGCAGAGCAGATTTGTGAGGGCAAAGCGTCTGATCTCACTTCAAGGGTTTTATGATATCATTGAAGAGGTTGAGGCACCCCTTCCGGTTTTTATATCTATCGACCCCTCATACAAGGCATTATTTAACACTGTGTCACAGCGGCTCGCATTTGAGAAATACCAGAAAGAAGCAAAATCCCGGGCAGAAAACTACAAGCAATTCCTGAAGGTTCTAAACACACAGCAGTTGGGTATCGATCCTAAACTAGTTGGGTTGCCCGGCTCACCAACAATTGTCTACAAAGTAGAGCGCATACCAAAGGCAAAGGCTAGCAGAAAAGCCGAAGTTATTGATGGTGCAAACCATGGTCAGCTTGCAACAGTGGCAGCCAATTTGTATGAGGTGCTTGGAGGCATGGTAATAAAATGATGATGATGATGTCAAAGTACCAACATCTCTACGTTGTCATAGAACATGAAGACGGGGTGCCAGTGCCTGTCAGCCTTGAGATGCTAGGTGAGGCAAGGCGGCTCATGGATGGCTTTAATAGAAAATATTCTTCTGACGAGAAAGTGGTCGCAGTCGTCCTTGGACACAATGTACGCAAGCTATGTGAAGAACTTATTTTTTATGGCGCTGATGCAGTGATCTATGCAGACAGCCCCGAACTTAGGTATAGGAGGAACCTTATCGACACCAAGGTGATAAGCCAGATTGCGAGGAACAGAGAGGTGGCTGCAAAATTCTCTGATACTCTTGAATTTGTAAAGCCACGCTACATGTTTTTTGGCGCAGACAGCATAGGGAGGCACCTGTCGTCTACAGTTCTGGCAGAGCTTGAATCAGGACTTGCGTCGGACATCAACAAACTTGTCATCGAGGACTTGGAAATAAAACATGAACATAAGACAAAGGGACAAGCTATAAAGTATGAAAAAACCCTTGAAATGTATAGGCCCGACTTTTCCGGCTTCCTCTGGACCACTATTCTCTGCCTTGATAACCGCAATCCATCTAATGAGCGTGAATACCACCCGCAGGGATGTAGCATAATTCCCGGAGTGTTTGCCCCAATTGAGCCCGACAAATCAAGACGCGGTCAAATAGTAGACTATGTCCCGGAATTTGACGAGCACGACCTTCGGGTAAGGATACTTGATAGAAAAATAGTGAAAAGTGCAGTCGACTTTGATAGCCACAAGGCTGTAGTAAGTTTTGGAAAGGGAGTCAAGGATTCTCCAGAGCAGAACATCAAGATGTTAGCCCAGCTTGCAAAGGAGATTGAAGCTGAAGTAGGCATTTCGCTTCCAATATCTAAAAGGCCCTTTCCTGTGAGCGAAGGAATAAACTCGACCTACATGATACCTGATAGAGTCATAGGAACGAGCGGCCGCAAGGTGACACCCCTTGTCTATATTGCAGTTGGAATAAGCGGCGCCATGCAACATATTGCGGGCATGAAAGAGTCCGGTTTTATAGTGGCAATTAATCCAGATGAAAACTCGCCGATAAAGGACGAATGCGACATGTTTATCAGGGGAAGAATGGAGGATGTGATACCGCTTTTACTTGAAGAACTGAGAAAGCAGAGGCCTACAATAGAGGTAAAGAAATGATATGGAGCACTATGATGTTGCAATAATTGGCGGCGGATCTGCTGGCCTTGCAGCGCTAAAACAGCTGTCAAACTTGAACAAACAAGCAATACTGATTGAGGCAGGCAAGAAGACTGGCAGCAAGAACATCTCTGGTGGGATACTGTATTCTAAAAGGCCCAAACATGGCAAGACGCATAATGTTGAAGATGTTTATCCAGAATTTCTGCAGGATGCTCCTGTTGAGCGCAGGATAACTCAGTATATGCTGCATGCGACCTCCCGCGACAAGGTGTCCACAATAAACTTGACTGCAGCACATGAATATCAAGCAAACTTTGGCTATTCTGTTCTTCTCAATAAGCTAAATGGATGGTTTGCAAAGCAGGCCAGCGAAAGTGCAGAGCGGCAGGGTGGTGGCATAGTGTCAGGCGTGCACGTTCGCTCGCTGAACTGGCAGGATGAAAAAACCGTAATTGAAACTGATGAGATAGAGCCCTTTGAAGCAAAGGCGGTAATTGCCGCAGACGGCGTCAACTCGGAAGTTGCAGAAATCACTGGTGCTAGGGCAAAATTCACGCCAGTGCAGCTGTACCAAGGTGCAAAGGTCATAGTCAAACTGCCAGAAGAGATAATTGAACAGCGGTTTGGAATTGGGCCTGACGAAGGGGCTGCTCATCTATTTGCCGGGGACGTCACGCTCAACCACATCGGAGGCGGATTTTTGTATACGAACCTAGATACTCTTTCTGTAGGTGCAGTCTATCATTACGACTCTCTTATGGAGAGACCATCAGAACCTTACACCCTGATAAATGCTCTGATAAAGAATCCTTTAGTTGCAGAATTTATCAAAGATCAAATGGCTGTCAAAGAGGAAATAGACAAAGATCTGCCAAAGGAGGAGCAGCTTAGGACACGATTTGCAGTAAGCAAATTGATAAAGACATGGAACGAGCTTCGTGATATCTACTACTCGCGTGCTGCAAGGGAAAAGCTGGTTGAAAGCGGTAAGTACAAATCAGAAGAGGAAATCAAGGCGAGGCTTGATTCTGTGCAGAATGATCTTGTCACAAAATACAAGACAAAATTTGTCACTGATTATGTTGAGCTTGAATATGGTGCCAAGCTGGTGCCTGATGGCAAACGCTGCGCAATGAAAAAGCCATACTACAAGAATATCCTGTTTGTAGGCGACGCAGCAGGAAGAGGAGTCTTTATCGGACCTCGAATAGAAGGACTCAACGTCGGCATAGACGATGCAGTAAGAGCGGCAAACGCAGTCGCAAGAGCTATTGATAGAAACAACTTTTCTACCCAGTACATGGGCGAATCCTACAGTCAGTCAATAGAAGAGAGCCCATACACTCGAGATATGAAGGAGATTGACAAAGACTATCTCAAGATATTCCTTGATGCTGCAAAGGATGTGCCAAAGGATATTATCGGACAACGCTACGGCATGGTTTTCAGGCTAATGTCAAGCGGCACACTAAGAGGGCTCGCTGTAGGCTTCGCAAACATCCTTGGTTATGACAAGCTGTTACCACTAGTCGAATCCGTTGACACATATGTCCAGGTGCCTATAGAACTTGCAGAAAAGACCGGGAGACAGGTTCAGGCAACTTATGAACCTAGAATACCTACCATAGCCCAGCGCATCGCACGGCTAAAGTACGATGATGATAGGATCTCACACATCAGGGTGCTCAATTCAAAGTCAGAATTCATGAAAAAGATGGTGACACTTTGTCCTACAAGCTGCTACAGTATGGAAGCAGGTGACGTGACGCTCCAGCATGAAGCATGCATCGAGTGTGGCACTTGTGCCGAGGAAACAGAGTGGCGCCACCCAAGGGGAGAAAAAGGCATAGTCTACCAGTACGGCTAAGCTAGCTACCTAGATGGGGTTCTTCCACTTTATTGAGCAGCCAATGGAAGGATCAAAATCTTTCTCTATCTTTTCTCCTCTTAGCAGCTTGCGAACGTTATTCTCCATAACCGGTATTGTAGGCCTAGCTTCTGGCTCCAGCGCGTCATTTATCCTACCGTGGAATACTAGCTTGCGGTCGGCATCAAACAGGAAAGGGTCTGGAGTGCATACTGCGCCGTACGCAACTGCGACATCTTGGCTTTCATCTATTAGATATGGAAAATTCAGTTTGTACTCATTGGCAAATATGACCATATTGTCAAAGCCCTCGTCTTTGTAGTTCGGATCATTACTATTGATGCCAATAACTTGAAGTTCAGACGGGTCGAATCTGCTCTGCAAAGCGACAACGTCACCAATCCTTGCCTTGACGTAGGGGCAATGATTGCAAATGAATACAACAAGCGTTGTCTTGCTCTTGTAATTGTGCAGCGAGTGCATCATACTGTCCACACCTTTCAATGTAAAATCAGGTGCCCTGCTGCCTGCCCTGAGAACTTGGGGTGATGAAGCCGTCTTGACCATGCCAATTATGCAATTTTTAGATATTATATATACCTATACGAGTGGCGCCCCAGAACTGGCATGTTAAAATAATTCTGTCACAAAACAACAATATCAATAGATTATAACGGAAAATATGGCAATCTTAGCGGTAGAGGCACCATACTGAACAACAACAATATTAAGCTCTTACCTATAATCATGCTGTTAGTATCTGCTGCAGCGATTGTTGCTATGATTATCCTCTGGGTCCCCGGACTGTACTTTTTTATTTCTCCCCCTAACTTTCACTTTGCCGTGGTCAGTAAAAAGGCTATGGCGGCTAAAGGCAAGAAAGCACTAGAATGTAGAGAGGATCTCCGCTAACAAAATGCAAAGAGCTCTCTCCAAAATCACAGGGAAGATTCTTCTTTCCCTCGATCAAGACATCCGGTTGCTGCAACTTGGTAAGAAATATGCTTTTCATAGAAAAAGACGCATGTAAATGCCAGTCTTCGACAAAAGAGACATTCTCTAAAGGGGGATGCAAAGTAATCACTATTCATTGCAGAGTAATCAAAAAGCAGAGTAGATAGAAGAGATCAAGAAGAGCTCAAACAAATAATTATTACTTCTTTGTCTGCATTACTGCAGAAATGTCAGACTCAATTGATGCCCTCTTACAGCTTCCGCAGCGCAAGATTGTCATAGCAGAGAATGATGTTTTCTTGGATAAGCATATAAAAAACGATATTTTCATTTTGATGGTGGAAGAATCGACTGGTTCGGCTGGTGGAAGAGCTGCCAGCTTCGGCCACAGGCGAGTCGAGAGGATCTGTGGCTTCTCATGCTACGGCAGCGGTGGGTGCACAAAATTCTTTGACACTATCGAGCAGGACAAAATCGACCAGTTCGACATACCTTACAGTGCAGTTGCAATGGATATCAGGCTCTCAGACGGCAAGCCGTACGTGTTGCAAGGAATAGTAGACCCCAATTCTGTTGCATCATACCGTTCAGTGGTAAGCAATCTAAAATAGGCCTGCCGACCTAGAACAACGAATAGCAATGTCAGAAGATCACCAGCGTTTTGAACAGACGGTCTCTGCTATAGAAGACTTGCTTTACATGGGTGCTATTAGGCTTGTCGACAAGGAAGACCGAGCATTGTTGTCACCCCAGTTCTCCCTTGTTGTTTCAAACATGATGTCAAACATGAAAATCGACGAGAGTGCTGATAGCAACCAGATAATGAAGCTCATGTACTATTCGCTGCTGATCTATATGGGCGAGTACTTGAAAATGCCTAAGTCTCTTATGATGGCTCTTGGAAATGATCTAGAGAAAAATCGCGACAACATGGAGTCTGGCGAGCTTATCACCACTTATGTCACCGTGTTAACCGAGATTTGGGTTCAGAATCGCAAGCAGCACCATCAGGGAAAAAAATAGGTCCCTAATGCTTAGCAATAAATTGAAATCTCACATCCCTGTAAAGATTGTATTCTTTCAATCATTCACTTACTTCTCATTTATACTCCTGGCAGGTCTCCAATTATACAAGGCCTAATCTAGTTGGCATATTGATTTTTAAGGTAAGTGGTTTACACATGTCTTCGACGATGTTTCACAGGTCGCTCAAGCCGCCAATCATAGAAACAATTCCCCTATTGAAAAAAAAGTTTAAGCCCAAGGTGTGGATGGAAGCATATGGCTGCTCGGCAAGTATGGCCGATTCTGAAATGATAACTGGCCTCTTAAAAGAGGCCGGATATGAAATTGCAACCAAGCAAAGTGAAAGTACCCTCAACCTCATTGTCACATGCTCTGTCAAAGATAGAACCGAGCATCGGATGGTGAGCAGGATCAGGACAATGACAAAGTCAGGCAAGCCGCTCATTGTCGCAGGTTGCCTGCCAAAGGCAGACAGGGCAAAAGTAGAATCACTGAGTTCCTCTGCAAGTCTTCTTGGACCCAATTGCATAGACAAGGCTCCTGATGCTGCAAGGTTAGCCCTTAC
>JBJMEE010000103.1:0-4609 GCA_045809585.1 Nitrososphaera sp.
AGAGTGGTGATGTCTGCCGAGTTTATCAGATTGATAATTATTATTGCAGACGTCCCATATGCTATCCACAATGCAAACTTGCCGATCCATTGCCTTACGACATTGAGCGGTCCTGCAATCCCAAGGAGGGCCACAAGAACCCCAAATATTACTGCCCAAAAGTAGTAGGGCAACATACTACCTGTCAGCATATCTGCTGCTCTTGCCATTATCATAATTTCAAATGTCGTCCACCCGACCAGCTGCAGGATGTTGAGTATTGCAGGCAGGTAGGAGCCGCGGATTCCAAATGCCGGTCTCATTGTTATGAGAGACGGTATCCCATGATCGCTGCCTATTTTTCCTGCCAAGGCAAGCAGAATTGATCCTGCAGTCGACCCGACGATAATCGCGAGGATGGCATCAAGAAAGCTCGCTTCAGAAAGAAATGATCCTGCAGAAAGAACTAGCAGTCCAACCCCAAGACTCGACCACAGAATGAAGTAGTCTAGCCCGCCAAGCATCTTGTGCTTGTCCAGCACTGGCTTGATGCCCCACTCCGGTATCCTTAGCAGTACCAAACTTCATTAATCATAAAAAAGCTAGCATCAATAATAGTCTATTGTTTGATAGTTCTGCCTACATCAATGAAAATATCTCCGATGACGTAGCGCACATATATCAGGTTGCTATATTCAGTAGTTTTATCGGCTCGTTTGACCTAGCGGCTATGATTCTTATTTTCCAGTTAAGGCTTCAGCATGCCCGATGTGAAAAAGCATGCATAAGAAATTGGGTTCATTATTGATTTCCCATTTTATAGTTTCTAATAGCATTACTAGACCCTCTAGTAAATGATCCAACATTTGACAAGAATACTGCTTTGCCTGAAGATATTTTCAAACAGTTTGGAGATAGCATAATCAGGTAGGTCTTGAATACATGTGAGTTCATTTTTGACTCTTGTATATAACGGACCAACCGAAGAATGATAAAGAACTGAATGGTTCGACCCTGGACCATTCCTGCAAGAGTTGATCGCGGCGATGCCCTATCAAAGAAATAGGTAAAAATCTGGCATTATCATAATACTACAGATACAGCTTTGAATATCTCTCCAGCTGTCGAAGAATTCATAGAAAGAGCACGAGTTGCAAGGTTAGCAACAGTAGATTTTGCATCTAAGCCCCATTTAGTGCCGGTAGTCTTTGTATTCGACGCCAACCATTTCTTTATACCAGTAGATGAAAAAAGAAAAACAGCTAAACCTGAGAAACTTAAAAGGATAAAGAACATAAAGGATAATCCTAATGTTGCCCTGCTTATTGACAATTACAGCGAAGACTGGACAAAATTGGCCTTTGTAATGATACAGGGTAAGGCATCAATCGCAAGCAAAACGCAAGGAAACACCCCGCTGAGAGAAGCTTACAAAAAGCTGATGATAAAGTATCTTCAATATGAAAAGGTGGGGGTAGGTGAAATGTGCATCATAATAGCGCCAAAGAAAGTTGCATCATGGAGTAATTCTAGAATTTGAAATTATACATTTTTCATTACTTCTGATGACTAGAGTTTCTTATCTGGCAAATCTAGCAAGCTGCTTTGTTACCTCCATCATTTTTTTCACGTCTCTGCCTATCGGGGAAAATGCATAACCAAAAATCACGTGTTCTGCTCCCATTGCTTTGATTCTATCTATGTCACTTCCAATCTGATCAATGGTGCCACTCATCGGTAATCTCTGTTGGCTGGAGGAAGAACCTTGAGAAGAATCTAGCACATTTGGATATGAAAGGACAACCACACGAATATCTGACGGGTTCTTGTTTGCCTTCCTTGCACTCTCTCTTAAGCCATTTATAGCCTGTTCAAGTTGTTCTAATGGTCCAAATCCAGCAATAGGTAACCAACCATCTGCATAATTTACTATTCGCGGGAAGGTCTTTGGACTGAATCCTGCAAGTAGTATTTGGGGATGTGGCCTTTGCAGAGGCTTGGGACCAATTTTTGAAGATGGCACATTGTAGAATTGACCTTTAAACTCGACCACGTCGTCAGTCCATATTCGTTTCAGCAATTGCATATATTCATCTGCCCTTGCACCTCTGTGTTTGTAGGGTATGCCAGAAACGTCATACTCATCTTTTGACCATCCAATTCCTAGACCTGCAATAACTCGCCCACCCGACAGAACATCAAGTGTAGCAAATCTTCTTGCTAGTGTGACAGGGTTGTGAAAGAATATGTCAATTATACTAGTCCCTAAAGAAATTCGTTCGGTATTGCCTGCCAAGTACGTGAGTGTCTCCAAGGGATCAAGCACACTCTGGTATTCGACTGGGATGGGAGTATTAGGTATTCCTCCATAAGGTGTCTGGGGCTTGAGCGGCCACAGAAGGCGTTCCAATACCCATACAGAATCAAGTCCTTCCTTTTCAGCCTCCTTTCCGATATATAGAACATTTTCGCTTTTTGCTAATTCTCCAGTTTGTGGCAAGAGTATTCCAACTTTCATTAGAAATACTAGGAAAAAATAGGCCTGTGGAGTATTAAAGGAGTTTAAGAAATGGTTCTGAGGATTTTGGAAGTTATTTTTTAGTAGTCTGTTTTCAGGAGGACAAACTACAGATTTGCATTATATATCTCTCTCTGAGACATCACAAGAGCTTGAGTATTATGATGTGTATGCTGCATCTCAGCTTCGTTGGTCTTTGCATATTGATTCAGATTCATGACTTAAACTGTCTTTACTACTGGCTCTGGCAAGGAATGTAGCAAATACCTGATTCTCTTATTCTTGTTCTGCGAATCTAGCAACGCTACATTCATAAGTTAATCTTCAAATACAATTATTGAAGCTGGCAGCTCCAATAGGCCAATTAGCCGCATACTTGTCGGGGAGCACAAACCATGAAGCTATATACCAATAATATCATTCGAATTACTCCCATTGATAAAAGTGTGCAAGAAAAAACATGCCTATCTAGGATTATCCAGGAAAGATTGAAAAGCCTATCCTCTTTACCATTCTGAGTTGAAAATCGCACTATCAATTGCCGGCAGCGACTCTGGGGCAGGTGCCGGAATACAAGCCGACTTAAAGATGTTTTCTGCGCTTGACGTGTATGGATGCACTGCAATAACTGCGATAACGGCACAGAACACAAAGCGTGTAGCCGGGATATTAGAGATACCCTCGTCAATGGTGGAGCAGCAGATAAGATCGGTCCTGACAGATATGAGACCAAATGCCATCAAGATTGGTATGGTGTACAGCAGCCCAATAATAGACGCTATCTACCGTTCACTCAAAAAAATATCCAAGATTCCAATAGTGCTTGATCCTATTCTTGCTGCTGGCACTGGAGCTAAACTGCTCCGCAGCGAAGCGTACAAATCGTTTGCAATAAAACTGATACCCTCCTGCACTCTGATAACTCCAAACAGGATGGAAGCTGAAAAACTTGCAGACATTTTGATCAGGACAGAGAATGATGCTATTGAAGCCGCCAGAAAGATCAAAAAGTTAGGAGCAGAAAATGTCATTGTCAAGGGAGGACACTTTGGCTCTACATATGTTACCGACCTACTGCTCAACAGTAAAGGGAAGATCATGAAATTCACAAACCCTAGACTAAAGATAAAGGAAATCCATGGTTCCGGCTGCAGCTTTTCCTCAGCAGTCACAGCGTATCTTGCAAAGGACATGGCGCTTGCAGAGGCATGCAAGATGGCAAACGAATATGTCCATACTGCTATCAGAGATGCAGCGAGAATAGGGCGAGGTTTGCCCGTCGTTGCAAATCCCCTTTCTGTCATTTATCGTGATGCCAGTCGCTACCATATGTTGGCGGAACTACAAGAGGCAGCAGAACAAGTCTGCATGCTTGATGGCTTTTATCGGGTCATACCCGAGACGCAGACCAATTTTGCTTATGCTCTCTTCGGCGCAGTCAACATATCAGATGTTGCAGCAGTGCGAGGAAGAATAATCAAGATCGAGAATACTGCCGTGCCTGGATCATACGTCAAGTTTGGTGCCTCCAATCATGTTGCCTCAGCAATCATAGCATATATGAGTATTAACCCTGACTTCAGATCTGCAATCAACATCAGGTTTGACGAAAGGATTGTCGATGCGTGTAAGTCATTATTCTCTGTGGCAGGCTATGATAGGACCAAAGAACCGAAAAGAATCAAAAGAAGGGAAGGGTCTAGTGTGGCATGGGGAGTCCTTGCTGCGCTTTCAAAGAACCCCAGGGCTGATGTCATTTATCATACCGGAGATGTTGGCAAGGAGCCGATGATCACCCTATTTGGAAGAAACCCGGCAGAAATCGTAGCAAGAATTAATAGATTATTGGAAAAAATATAGCTCTTGCATAAAAATACAAATCTTCCGCTGCACCTTTAGAGGAACTACCTTTGAAGTAAAGACATGGAAGATTATTCTTATGGCAAGGGACAAATACATGCTTAAAGGAAAACTAGCGACAGCCCAAAAAGAAGTTCTTAAGCGCCAGAGAAGGCTATCCTTTCGTATAGCAAGATCAAGCTTTAGGACACAAATGCCGAGCTGACGCCTTGGGATCCTTGTAGTGTGCTGGCCTCGTAAGAGCATCAAATT
>JBJMEE010000104.1:0-2898 GCA_045809585.1 Nitrososphaera sp.
GACATTTTGATTTCTAAAGTGACTTTTTGCACATTGCGTCGCATTGGATCCAATACCACATTATCTTGTCATTAGAAATGGAATTTTCCTAATGGCATACTATACGGCAATTCTTAAACGCCATATGATGGCTTCAACAAATAGCTGAAATGACAAAGAAAGAAAAAGAGCAGGAGCTCATAGCGAACCAGCGAAGGGCTCTGCTCTCAAAGACACTATAGGCAATAACTCTGCAAAGGATTATGTCCCCCGTATCCATCCAAAGGAAGTTTTTGATTCTTCAAAATAGAACGCCATGAGCGATATGAGTAAAGGGGCAAACCTAGAAACTAAAAATGTAGGAACTTTTGCAGATACACACACAGTAGACAAGAAATAATGTGAAGCCAGAACAGATTGACAACAAATCAATAACAACTACAACAAATATGAAGGGTCATAAAAGATTCCAAAGAAGCAAATGATTCTAACCACTGTGGAAAAATATGATCTGACAGGTTTTATGCTATATGCGAGCGCTTTTTAACTATCATCCAGGGAGTTTCTTTTGAGTAGTTGCTTTAGCTAAAGCGTCCAATATTTTCTGCTTTACCTCCTTTTCCTTTTTTGAGGATTCCTTTCCTTCAACCATCTCTTTGAACTGGATGGCATTGGCAACAGCCTTGCCTCCGTAGTGGTTGTTGAAGTAAATTCGCAATCTCTTTGCTTCGAGGTCTTTTGTTATCTTGTTCACCTTTTCAATCCAAGGCTTTAGTTCCTCTTCTGCATAAAGATAGTTATACCAATAACCCTTGTTCCTGCCATGAAACCTGATAAACGAATGGTCTGCAGTCAGCATGGTGTCTGATAGATACTGTAGCTTTGGATCAGGCGAATCTGTCATTACAGCCGCAACATTATAGTGCCTTAGCATTTCCCAAGGTCCTTCAGTCTGCCATGACGCATGCCTGAACTCAAGTGCATAATCGTAGTCTGATGGCAGTCTATTGAGGAATCCTTCGACTTGCTTGAATTCGTTAACCGAGAAACTCGGGGGTAGTTGCAGCAGTATTGCGCCGAGTTTGTTTGCATTCTTTAGAGGAGAGATCTTTTCAAGGAATTCTTCAAGTGCTTCCAGTGCGCCTTTTTTGACATCCATGTGCTTGATATGTGTCACAGTCTCCGGCACCTTAACAGAGAATTGAAATCCAGGAGGTGTAGCTTTTACCATGCCATAGAATGTGCCACTAGTCATCTTTGAGTAAAACTTTTGATAAAATGTAGCATCCAATTCTGCTGAAGGGAAAAATTCAGAGTAGTAACGCAGACGCTTAGTCTGAGCATCAGGATAGAAAGAGCCTACCCAGCCCCCTTTTTCAACCGGATCGCCATAATTCCAGCCAGAGCAACCTATGGATAATTGTGCCATGATATAATATGTTGGCGGCATCTCAGATATTTCTGCTTGTCACTTTTCCTCTTCTTTACTTCAAAGAACAGTAAATTAATATGGTCACCAGTTTGAAATAGTCTCAGGGATAGAGCCAGTTTTTGAGCATCAGGAGAAACATCGAAGCTAACCCTTTAACTGAGCTGTTTGCTGTCTATTTGTCCAAAATCGAGGACACCTTAAAGCGCGAGGTTGATCTGTATTCATGGTCGGAGTTCCATGCTCCACTCCGCTATGCCTGCGATGGAGGCAAGCGTATTAGGCCCCTAATCCTTGTACTATCGGCAGAGTGCATCAAGTCTAAAAAGGTAGAACCTGAGGCATACCTGGCAGCTTCTGCAATCGAGCTTTTACATACAGAATCCATAATCCACGATGACATTATCGATGAGGAAAATGAGCGGCGCGGCAAGCCCTCATTCCACGTAAAATATGGCTATAACAGCAGCATACTTACTGCAGACTTTGTTCTCGGGGTCATACTCAACATCAGCTCAAAATTAAAAGATGCCCGCATCATCAACGAGCTATCAAATGCCGCAACCAAAATGAGTGAAGGCGAAATGATGGAGATAAGGCTTGGCAAGGAAACGAGTATCACCGAGGACGACTACATCAAGGTGCTTGAATTCAAGACGGCTTCGCTCTTTGAAGCATCAGCCAAGATTGGTGCGATAACTGGAGGCGGCGACGAGGATCAGATTCATGCGATGACATCTTTTGGGAACCTGTTAGGGATCGCATACCAGATACACGACGACCTTATTGATTGGAGTAACGAAAATCGGCTTTTTAATATGCTCGTGAGGAAAAATGGCAAGCCAAAGGATTTTGTCGACCAGATGGACAAGCTCTATCAGTCATATGCATCAAAAGCAAAGAACGAACTTCGCAAGATATCGACATATAGCGAAGCCAAGCATCACTTGGAGAACCTGACAGATCTTACATCGGTCCAGTTCTAATAGCAAAAATAAGTACAAGCATTGAATAACTTTTCAGTATTTCTTTTTGAACATTTACCTGCAAATAATATAACTTGCTTCATCTAACGTAAATAGATAGGATAGGGAAGCAACCATCAGAATTCTGGATATTTTCTATTAACTAAAATTTTTTTCTTTCATACTGTCATCGTTTGCTAAAAGTTGTTCGCTGTGCAGAAATATAAAACTGGCACCATTATAGAGACGCAATTCATTTCATATGAAATAAAGGAGAAGTTCCCGATACAAGGCGTTAAATTTGATTGGTTGTTAGTTTACCCGGTATAGCATAAATCCGTAAGATAGTGAGCAAAAATGTATCCCTTGATGGAACCCCTGCTTTTCGCGATGAGATAAGCTGCGGGCAAAACAATTAAACGCCAACGAGCAGCTCCTCCATTTCGATTGTCACCAAGTGAAACAGTGAAGCCGCCCTGGATGATAAGGACACGATCGATGTATTTTGTAGTACTTTTGGCTGCA
>JBJMEE010000105.1:0-8151 GCA_045809585.1 Nitrososphaera sp.
TATGCCCTCTGAGTTTGCAGTCTCTTCCCCTATATTGACGCTCACAGTGATGTAGTCAGGGCCAAACTCATTAATTCTAAACCCAATTGGACTTGGGCCTCGTTGACGGTCGTCTACTGCCACAGCTGTGACATTGTCTAGAAGAGCTCTGGGTATACGTAAGGTTAGAGTTGAGTCGGGAGCAACGGTACCGCTCAAGTTTGCGTCTACCGCTATCCTTTTTTGCTCTTCATTAACATTGATTTCTCCAATGTTAACTGTAGGAGGAGAATTTACTTCTATCGTAAAGAGTATCTGCTCCTTTTTGCCTATTTTATCAAGCGTATATATCTGGTAACCGCCATAATAGATTTTGCCATCAGGTGACTGTGCGATTCCGACTGTAGGGACGAAGGGAAAATGTTCTAGTTCTATTTTCAATTCTTCAACTATACTCTTTTTATCTTCGCTCAACCTAAGACCATAGATATCACCGGTGAAGCTGCCAAATAGGAACATTCCCTTGAGCTCCGGCAGTGCATCGCCGTCATAGTAAATCATCTGTGTTGGTGCTATTGTTTCCCAGTACGTCCTAAGGGGTTTGATTGACGTGTTATTAGTTCGCTCAGGAGGCAGATTAGGTGGCTGAAGGGTGGGAAAACCATAGTTCCCTCCTTTAATTATAGAATTTATCTCATCATAGTGAAAGTCGCCGTTTTCAGTAGTCAAACCTGTACCATTACGATCAAATGCAATGCCATACATGTTTCTGTGGCCGATTGTGTAAACGGGCAGGTTGGGATAGGGATTGTCTTGTGGTACTGTGCCGTCCTTATTTATGCGCAGGACCTTGCCTATCACTATCGATGGGTCTTGCGCGAAAATATGCTCAGTAGCATCGCCAACAGTGATATACAGCTTGCCATCAGGACCAAAGGCCATTGCGCCGCCTGAGTGATAGCCACGTGAAGCAGGAATATTATCAACTATTACAGTCATGTCGGTACCAGTGTTGTTGCTGTCTGTAAATCTTATTACACGGTTGATTACGTTGCCACCGTTACCTTTTTCAATATCTATTAGGGCGGTATAGTATACATATAGGTAGTGGTTGATACCAAAATCCGGGTCGATCGCAAGCCCCAACATCCCTTGCTCCCAACTAGCATACAGATTGTCCACGCTCGCAAACGGCTTCTCTATAATATTATGTTCAGGAGTCATTATTCTAATTGCCCCAGTGTTCTTTTCAGTGAAAAATAGTCTGCCGTCTGGAGCAAAGACCATGCTTGTGAGCATTGTGATGTTTGTCCCATCATGTCTTTGTAAGGCATCTTTTGTGTCACCCTCAAATTTCCAGTAACCAATCAATCCCGGTGAAACATCCGACACGTCAAAGAGCTGCTTGATTTCATCCTCGCCAAGCATTCGGTTGTAAATGCGAAGTTCGTCAATAATTCCTGACCATCTGTTGCATGATGAGCAATAAGAGGCCGACCCAATTCTCAATGGCAGGCCAGGATCCGGGTTATACTCTCCCATAAACTCAGCTTCGCCAGCAAGCTGACCATCCACATAGAGTCTGACCTTTGAACCGTCAAACGTTCCGGTTATTAGAGCAAACCTGTCTGTTGGGACTTGAATGTTGGCGGGGGAAAAGAGTGTGCCATTGGTGCTGAAAACTCCAAAACGAAGATTCGAAACTTGTGAGCCAGATTGGCCGCCACTGCCGCCGTTACTGCTAAAAACGTCAAACTGCCAACCAGAAGATTGCTGTCTGTTGCTATGTGAGACAATATGCCCATACGGCTCTGTCTTTGTGGACTTGATCCAGAAGGAAATTGAGAATTGTTTTGGATTAAGCTCTGGCGAACTCATTATCTCTATTGACTCTCTATATTCAGCTCGCATTTCAAGCCCTCGACCAAGCTTGCCCTCGACAAAGAGAGTGTCACTAGTGGTCAACGGATGTACGAGGGTTGAATTACCCGTCTCTTCATATCCATCCATTTTGTTCATGAGAAGATCGCAATGCATTGCGCCGCCAAATTTCTGACATCCAAAGAGCTGATCATGGGATGTCTGCCCGTGAGCTAAAATAGTGGGCTGCAATATTAACACCAGGGTGGCCGCAAGCGCTGCTAGCCCACCGCTATAGCGATTCATATTAAGATAACATTATGAAAAATTATTTAATCGTTGAGACGCCATGTATATCATCTAGAAATAAGGATTTTCCCTGTCTCTGAACTGGAGCAAGATATGGGGGGATCTATCATTGTGCGATGCGATTTATCAACTGAAGCATCTTGCTAGCAACATTTTCTCCATAGGGGTTGCGCTCAATCTTGGCTTCAAGCATCATTTCTACGACATTGCTCAACGAGTCGCGTCGGTATAATGGAAAAAGCACGTTTGCCTTGAGAAGGAGGGTCTCCCAACGTTCCGAGACGTGTCTTAGAGTTACGCAGGGCCGTCTAAGTACAATGGCCTCCTCCTGGACTCCACCTGAATCGGTCATGACAAGGCGACAATTCTTCAGAAGATAAAGGAATTCCAAATAACCTGCAGGCTCTGTTGCAATGACGTTTGGAGGCAAATTGAGACCGTGCCTCGCAAGGTTGCTCTTTGTCCTAGGATGAATGGGAAAGACTATCTTTTGATCTATGCCTGACAGATGCTTTATTAACATCTCAAGCCTATCAGGCTCGTCGACATTTTCTTGCCTGTGCATAGTAAGCAACAAATACTTGTCAGGAAGATCATAATGCCGGCCATATTCATCTGCCACCTTTGCAAGTCGCCTGCAGACATCTACCACTAGATTGCCAGTTACTGTGACGTTTTTCTCTATTTCCTCATAAGATAGAAAAGTCTTAGCAAGCTCTGTGGGAGGAAATAGGTAGTCCGAGGTAGAATCGATTTGTATCCTTGCCCTTTCTTCAGGCACACTAAGGTCAAAGCAGCGAAGACCTGCTTCAACGTGGACGAGTGTGGACCCAACTTCCCGTGCAGCAAGTGACCCTGCTAGGCTGGAATTGGTATCCCCATATACTAGAATGTATTGCGGCTTAATCTCTCTAAGGAACCTCAGCATATTTTCCTTCAGCGTAGTGACATCGGATGTATCGCACCGCAAGTCATAATCGGGTTTGATCTTTAACTCATCAAAAAAGATGCTCTTCATGTTATCTGAATAATGCTGCCCCGTATAGATGAGGGCATGCTTGCCTCGGTCATGCAGCAACTGTACCAGATCGGCTAGCTTAATTATTTCTGGCCTTGTGCCAGCTATTGTAACAATGTCAACGACATTTTTCTCTATTTGCATCTTGACGGATTACTACGTGCCATCATTGTATTTCTATGGTATAGAATCATGCTGCATCTGCCACGCATTTTCAGGAGTTTGTTGCTTCACAAATCCATGTGCTGTCTTGGTGCTAGCCCATGACTTAATAGTAAATGCCCGAACAAAGCTCACGAACCAGTAAAGTGAAAAGGGCAGGAACAGAGGGATGAGGGCAGCATAAGCGAAGCCCCTCCAGCCATATTCTTTTATCAGCACTGTAGCCTGGAGTACAAAGAGTGCGCCTGTCACCATAAACCAGATGCTCAATGGCATGTATGCGTACGTAAAAGGAAAGTAATCGTAAATCACGTAATGAAGTACAGCAAAACCAGGAATCAAGAGCATGATAAAGCCAGTAACTGCAGCAACTGGATTTAGCCAAAAAATGTGGCCAACAATATCTGACCGATCAGCAATCCTAGTTCCAAGCAAGTCGATGAATCCTTTAGCCCATCTTGCTCTCTGCCTAAGCATGAAATCAAGAGTTGGCGGTTTTTCGTCATAATTGATGGAAAGCGGTGCAAATGCTATCTTGTATCCCTTCCTTAGCAATCGAAAGGTTAACTCATAGTCATCCACAAGATGATTAGCAAACATGCCTACCTTTAACAGGATATCTTTTCTGATGATGTAGCCCGTCCCTCCAAGGGGACATCTGCGTCCAAGCCATGTCCTTATAGTCATAAACGGAGTAGACCATAGGTCACCCTCCAGTGCGAGCATCCTCGTTACAAAATTAAAGCTCCTGTTGCTTGGAATGTACCGGCCTTGAACAGCACAGTGATTTCCATCAAAGAGAGGTAATGCGTTTTCAATGAAGTCCCGCGTCAGCAATCCGTCACTATCGAGCACCATTATGTAATTGCCGTTTGATTTTTCTACTGCGAAATTCAGTGCGATACCTTTGCCTGCCTCCTTTGTCTGAAGATCAAAAACCTTGACCCTTGGATCATCAACCTTGGCCTCGTCATAGGTACTGTCGGAGCAATTGTGGCATATTACAATAACTTCGATATTTCGATACGTCTGATTAAGGCAATCGAGCACAGTCCTTTTTATTACGCTCTCCTCATTTCTTGCCGGGATGATTATACTACACAGTTCCGTCTGGTTGCGGAACCTGTCAGATACCCTTTCCTTCATCTTTAGCTGGTATTTCCTGACACTCGCGTAGGCTCCAAGGTAAAGGGTGAATATCATGATTAGCATGAATACATAGATAAGGTTGAAAGCTAGTATTGGCAATGTAAAGAAAGTCAGGTCGATATCGGAGTCCACTAAAATTTCGATCCCGTATATCCTAGGATATATTGACGCGGTGAGCACAAGAACCCATACTGCAATTACAATAAAGAAGAATGCAATCCATGCTTTTTCGGCCAATCAGTCACACCTTCCATCATTAATCGAAGTCACAGGGCTACTAAAATTAATTGTGCTATATTCGCATTTATTTATTACTATGGTCTATCCATGATATATTGACCAAAGATGGTCTGAAAGAAATTAAGGGTCTGCGAGATCCTATCGATTATCTGTGAGATTATATCTTGAGGTCCTGTTATTTCATATTCTCTAAAGTCTGAAGCGATGTTTCCATTCGCGTCGCTTGCGGTAACCGTGACTATGCGAGATGGCGGCTGAATATCTATTAGCGCTTTGTACACATTGTTCTGGTCTCGGAAAAGCCCATCGACCCTTAGCTGACCGTTATGCACGTATTTCACCTCTCGTGTCCGCAAGCTTGACTCATCGGCTATCCTAACCTTAAAAACATTTTTGCCCTCATGCAGCTCTGTGGTCAATATTTCTATGTGGGGCGGTGTCCGGTCATTTTCAGCGACTCTTTCTTCATCTGGATTGTTTTCTGGAAAAGGAGGAGGCAACAAGGGTATTGGTTGCGCACCGGCATATCTTCCCCCTGATAACACTATTATCGCAAATAGCGAAATCGCGAGAGCGAATTCCTTCAATAAAAAGGAATTGATATGAAACAATTTAAAAGTAGTCGATTCCCTTTTATCACAATGTATTATAACATGATTTGATATTTTGATTTCCAGAAAAAAGAGTGTAGTATTTGACTGTGGCGAATCATCTATTATATTATCACAGAATGGGAATTCCAACTATATAAATAACGGTGGTGCCCACTCCTTCCGATGAATATTCTTGCCATCGGGGCTCACCCTGATGACATTGAACTTGGGTGCGGCGGTCTGTTGCTGAAGGCTTCGCGACAGGATCATCATAATATCTTCATGTATACCTTAACTCGAGGTGGCGCTTCCGGTGATCCCGAAGAGCGGACAAAGGAATTGATACAATCTGCAAAATTCATAGGTGCAAAAAGCCTATGGATCGATAATTTCCAGGATACGAAGCTGTCACTTTCTAGCGATCTTATCAATCACATTGAGTTTTTCATAAAAAAGTCAGATCCTGACATTGTCTTCACACACTCAATTGGAGACACACATCATGATCATCGGGCAATAGCGGGTGCGACCATCGAGGCGGGGAGATTTGTTCCAAATATACTCGCTTATGAAATCCCCGTAACCCGCGATTTCAAGCCGCAGGTCTATTATGATATCTCAGATGTCATCGATGGTAAGATAGAACTTATCAATATTTTCTGGTCGCAGAGAAGCAAGTCGTTCCTCAAGTCAAACGCAATACGCGGTCTTGCACAGTATCGTGCTCTGCAAAGCAGATTCAACCATACTATAACATGTGTGGAAGCTTTTGAAGTTCAGAAGCTCTTTTTTGGAAAAGAGTTCAAATTATTAAAATTCCCACAAGAAAAAATATCTCGTAGCGCGTTTGAAGACATGCCTAAAGAGGTAATTGAGTCAAAGAGTACATAGGTTTAGATTGTAGTCGTCGTCTTCTTCTGGCCTGCCATAAGAAAGACCTCATCCGTATTTACTTTGTGTTTAATTGACCTAGCTGGAACGCCTGCAACAATGTCGCCATCTGGAACGTCATGTATGACCGAAGCGCCTGATGCCACAATCACATTACGACCTACTTTGATTCCATTTTTCAGTGTTGAATTCAGACCTGTCCAACTGGTATCTCCAAGACTTGTACTGCCGCCAACAATTGTTCCTGCAGTAAGTTCGCAATTCTTTCCCACTGTGACGTTATGAGCAATATGGACAAGAGCATCGAGTTTGGTTCCGTCGCCTATCCAAGTGTCGGAAAGAGATCCACGCGCAATAGAGCAATTAGCATATATTTCGACATTGTCCCCAAGTCTTACATAGCCCTTGTGAGGGAACTTCTCCAGTCCACCACCTTCATGGCGCTCGAAGGCAAAGCCATCAGATCCCAAAGAAGCTCCTGATTGGATCACACAGTTCTTGCCAACTATACAATTCTGCACAAGCGATACTCTATCATATATGACCGTGTTATCTCCTATGGAACAATTGTCGCCAATCACAGCGTAGTCGCCAATGAAGCAGCCAGACCCTATCTTGGATTTTTGCGAAATAACTGCACGTGGTGAGATGCCAACCAACTGGTCCTGGCGCCTCATCTCTTTGACCACACGAACAAACGTAAGCCGGGGGTTATCGATGAATACTAACAATTGATTGCTATTTGGGTGAACCAAACTTCGCATCTCTCTCTTGCACAGTATTACACCAGCTTTGGAGTTGGCAATCAACGAGACTCCTTTTTGCCCTGTATACCAGCAAAATGCAAGATCGTTCTCAGATGCCTCATCAATAGAACTTTCACCATGCACACGAACATTACGACTTCCTTCTGACTCGAAGTCAACTCCAAAGTTTGATAGAACCGAGACCACATCCCAATCTTGCATTTTTAGGTTTCACTCTATATCTGAGAAATATATATTAAAGAATTATGATCGATGGACGTCATCTTGTATTTGTATAAGCCTTAGTAAGCCATTTTTCTTTCTCTATAAATCGAATAAGAAGACTGCAATTGCAATGGTTGATGTAAAAAAGAGATGGTGTACAAAGTGGAGAGAAAAAGCGAAGCAGACCGCGACGTAGATGATGTTGCAGATAACCTCAGGGCTTGTGAATAACAATGCGCAAGAAAATGACAGACCTGACACAGACATTAAAACAGAATATACGTCTACAAGCTAAAAGAAGAGCTTGCCTAATCTTTTCTTTTAATATGTATAAATTATTATAAAAGAATCCGGTTGAACAATCATTGCTTAACAAGCTCCGAGTTTTGCTAGAGCCCGCTTTAACAAAAATCGGTACTATCTTTGCCTCGACTGGGCTCTCAGCGAACTTTTGGACCGGAGTAGGCTTAGCACTATCACTCCTCGCAGCAATTACCTATGCCTCGACTGCCTTCGTCAGTGTTGACTGGACGCCTTGGAGTTTCACTACCACCCTAGGAGGAGTCTTTCTCTTGCTTTCTGGATTTTTTGATATTGTAGATGGAAGCGTGGCGCGCGCTACAAAGAATATGTCAAGAGGAGGTGCATTTCTTGACTCCGTCTTTGATAAGCTAGCCGAGGTGATTATTTTCGGCGGTATTGCCTTAGGGCAACTCGCGGACTCGTTCTGGTGCCTAGTCGCCTTAGGGCTCTCTCTTCTTGTAAGCTATACTAGAGCAAGGGCTGAGTCGTTTGGAGAGAAACTCAAAGGCGTAGGAATAGGAGAGCGCGCAGAACGCCTTCTAATCGTTGCGATAATAGGCATGATACCTGTCAAAGAAGCAATGCATTGGGCAATCATAATTGTTTCTATAGTAGCAGGTATCACATTGGCTCAGAGGGTTGCGGTAACCATGAAGAGAATGTCTTCTACCTAAGC
>JBJMEE010000106.1:0-8207 GCA_045809585.1 Nitrososphaera sp.
AAACTGCCTTACCCGCCACATTGGCGCAGTAATTGTCAAGGACAACCGGCAGATAGCTACCGGTTATAATGGAACGCCGCCAGGGATAAAGAATTGCTATGAGGGCGGATGTCTTCGCTGTCTTGCCAGAACTAAGGGTGAGGTCAAGTCAGGTGAAGGCCTTGATCGCTGCTTGTGCACTCATGCCGAGGCAAATGCAATAATGCAGTGCGCCCTCTTTGGCAATGCTGGGAGCACAAAGGGTGCTATACTCTACTCTACTTTTGCTCCATGCTTAGAATGCAGTAAGATGGCTATTAGTGTAGGCATAAAGCGGATAGTGATGCTTGCCTACTACCCTGAAGACGGCACGCAGCTGCTGAGAGATGCAAATGTAGATCTGGCCAAGCTCAATCCCGACCTGTTGAAACCTTGGCTTTCAGTAATTACTGCAGACCCCGAGTCATCAGCTAAGGCAGTGAGCAAGTAAGAGCAGTACTATCCCTTATCGCCCAATTTTACATGAGCTTTGCTTAAAAGCACACACTACCTCATGACATTGATAAGCTGAAAGCTGTATTCGGCGATTCGAAGGCCTTTGTAGTAAGCCTGACCCACAAGATTATCCTATAGTGACTGGCGCAGTACAGGAGGTCCATTTTAAGCAGGGTTTTAGCATAGATTCATCAGCTAAACGCCTTGACATTTGAAATGTTTTATGTTATGATCTATATGCCAATTGAGCTACAGTCCTAACAAGAGATAATATAATTTCTCCACTATATGCCAACTGTGTTTAAAGTTGACTGTAGACATTGAAACTGATATCGACAAGCAATAAAAGTGGTATCACCTTCTACCGTACTTAGACCAAGCAGAATCACAGCAACAACAACATCTCTAAGTGTAGATTATTATGCACTACATTATACCAAAAGCCTACATGCAAAATATTATGTCGGAGATATATCAGTTTGACAAGACATCTCTGTGTCGTCATAATATTAAGAGATTGACTCGCTTGTAGAAGTCCATGAATTCATTAAGAATGTCAAGTAGCTCATAATAATAACTCTTATCCGCATGATGGAACCAAGTGCTATAAGAAAACCTGATGATAATGATAAGGCCTGCCAGAAGATCAGACAAGGACGAGGTCCTCAGTTTTTGCATAAATACTTTCAGCTGGGGCGATTACATCGATAGAGTCTGGGATTACTGGTACACGGAAAGGAATGGCCAGCTATTTGTAGTCGAGTCTGCGGGCGGAGAGAAGATTGCGATGTCGCATGTTGCTATCTGTCCGGAACGCAAAGGCATCTGGCTTGAAGGTGTAAGAGTACGACCTGATCATCGCCGGTCTTACATTGCAACAACGCTCATCACAAAAATGCTAGAGTATGGCAGGCAGAAAGGCGCTAGACAGGCATCTGCAATAGTGGGTGCAACCAATTTTGCCTCGCAGAGCATGATAGAAAAGAATGGTTTTAAGATAGTATCGAAGTGGATGTACTACAGTGCAGTAGGTACACCCAGGCACCAAGAGTCAAATGCAAGAATTGCAAATGCTGATGATATAGGTGATATCTGGCAGTACCTTCAGCAGTCCAAGATCTATCGCCTGTCGGGAAAGAGATATGTCAAGTCATGGCGCTGGTACGAATTTGACCGTAGAGCACTTTTAAATTTCGTGAAAGAAGAACGTGTGATTGTGACTGGCAGACCCATTGATGGCATTGCAATAATTAACAAATGCGGTTACTGGGACAGGGCCAACATTCTGCAAATAGTCTATCTTGACATTACATCTGCAAGCTCCCACCGTGAACTTATCTCCTTCATAATGAATCTTTACTTAAATGGTAAATTTGACTGTCTGCAACTAGTATGTTACGACAGCAAACGATTATCATTCTTTATCAATAAATTAGTTGTAAAAGAACACGAGCAGTTCATCCTTTACAACAAGCAATTTAAGTTGTAGCACATTTCCTACACTTATGATTGGACTGGAGATACTTGGAAGTTGATGGCCTGAATATACATCACACTTGATGCCTGTATTGTCAATCCTTTGGTTTTGATTACCTGCCTTTGCTTCTCCATCTAAAAGTGGACAAATAATATGAAAGAAGTTCGTAATAAGACTGCAGGTGATTGCCTACTTGTCTTGCAGGTTTTCCTCTGAGTGATATCCCTCCTCCCTTCAACAGGTATAGTTACAGACCTTGTTACCAGAAGTTAGCGAAGCTCCCGCTCCAACCTATCCACCTTTTGTAGTAGTTCCAGATTGTTTGACTTGAGGCTTTCAAGCTCCTCTCTTATCTGTGCGACTTCTCTTGGCTTCCTTGTTGCTCCTCTTATAATGCTTATACATTCTTCAGCTACCCTTCTTACTCTGTAGTCTAGGTCATTCTCCATCACCCCTGTCAGATTAGGAATGGCCGTTACCAATTCGGCATCCGCAAGTGCTCTGCATGTATTTATACGGACTCGGAACCACTTGTCAGTCAGCAGGATCTTCAGGTGGTCAATGACGGCGGGGTTGCCTGCAAACCTGCCAAGTGCAAAAGTAGCAGCTTCTCTTATCCTATGGTAATTTCCGTATTTGCTCTTTTCAATCATAAATTCTGCAACCTCTTTGTCGCCAGTAAACTCTTTGAGGCCTGCTATTGCCCCTTGCGCCACGATATTCTGAAAAGTGGTAGTTTCTGTAGCCTTTTTCAAGATGACAATGGCGCTCTTGCTCTTGGTCTTGCCTATAGCCGTAGCGGCTTCAGACTTGACAAAATAACTCTCATCGTCTTGCAGCAATGGCCTAATCAGCTCCAGTGATTCTTCCTTCTTGAATTCTCCTATTGCCTTTACAACTGCACGCCTTATCTTTGGATGCTTGACTGCAAGGCAGTCTTTCAGCGCTTCATAAGCATAGCTTGTCTTGATTGCTCCTAGTGACTTCGCAGCTTCGGCCGATACTCCCCAGAATTCATCGTGCAGGACGGCTTTCGCCAGCGCATCAATGACCGCATCTGATGACTTGGCTTTAAGCGCTCGGGCCGCTTCCGCACGCTTGATCACATTATCCCCTTCCTGGAGCTGCTTGAGAATCAGCTCCTTTGGAGCTTTCACAGATATAGTCTTTAAAATCTTGAATTCTGGATCAACAGAGAACCATTCTACACCGTCGTCAACAGGGATCTGGAAGACACTCTCTCTGTCCCGGACTTTGAATGTATATATTTTCTTATTCCTATTTGGAAAACCCATCTCTACCTCAAGTGGGAACTCAAAGTGCTCGCCTGCCTGTGACTGTTTGACTTTAATCTCTACAATGTGGTTATCATGACAAAAGTCGACCTTGAGCTCAGGATGGCCTCCTTTAAAAATCCATTGGTCGAAGAACTGCTGCAGACTCTTGCCTGTTTCAAGTTCAAACACTTTTCGCAGATCATCTGTGTCGGCGTTCCCATTGGCAAAGCGCTGCAAATATGTTCTAAGGGATCTTCTGAAGTACTTGTCTCCGATGAGGTGGCGCATCATGTGGAGCACACACCCAGCCTTTTCATATGTGTGTCTGTCAAAGAGGTCATCAGGGTGCTTGTATACTTTTGTTACAATGGGCCTAGTATACCTGGTTCTGGCCTCTTCAAAATAGTCGTCAGCAGTCTGCATCATATAATACTGGAACTCGTCCTTGCCTCTGCTTGCCTCCCAGTAGAGTGCCTCACAGTAGGTGGCAAATCCTTCATTGAGCCAGATATGCTGCCAATCACTGCATGTGACAAGGTCGCCAAACCATTGGTGCGCCAGCTCATGAGATATAAGATAATCGCTTGTAAAGTCAAGGTGGGCTTTTTCATCATGAAGTGTGTCCAGCGTTAGCGTAGTGCAACTGGAATTTTCCATACCCCCATAAACGAAATCCTGGACTGCCACTTGTGAATATTTATCATAAGGGTAGTTCGTGCCGAGATATTCTTCAAAGAACCTGATAATTTCAGGTGTATGTTCAAATGATCTGGGCGCGTCTTGCTTTTTTTCCTGCGGGACATAATAGTACAAGTTCTTGCCATCCTTCACCTCGATGTACTCGCCAACAACTACCGATGTAAGATAGGCCGGGTGTGGGTTTGTTTCAGACCAGCGGTAGATCTGCTTATTATTATTATTCTGCTTCTCGACATTTAGCAATATGCCGTTTGAAATTGCCGTAAATCCTATCGGAACTATAACCGAAATTTCGCTTGAAAATTTGACCCTAGGGTGATCGATGCAAGGAAACCAATACCTTGCTTCAGTGGTTTCTCCCTGTGTCCATGCCTCCAGATGCTTCTCAGGATAATCTTTATCCGGACCGACAAAGTAGAAACCCTTGCGCGGCTTGGCAGCATAGGAAATGTAGAGCTCAATCTTACTCCCCTCCTTTAGAGTTCTGCCTAGTTTAATTACAAGCTTGTCATCAAGATTACGAAAATCAAGCCTGTCTGCTGCAGAGACCATCTTTATTTGGAGTTCTGCTGCATCGAGCTCTATGGTATCCATGTCCTGCAGAGTTACAATTGACAGCCTTTGCTCACAACTAATCATATGCCTCTGGAGGTGAGGCTCTATCTCAAGCCACATGTGGTTAATCGTAAATGAAAGCGATGGAGAGTAGTGAGCCCAGCTGCCTGGAAGCTCGAAATTCCTTTTCTTTGTGTCATACTCATCCTGAATATACATTCGGTATATACTTGCTACTCGATAGTTTGACAAGATAAATCTTCCTTGTCGCCTTATAAGATTACCTTCTCCACAGCGCAAGTTCTAGATATCTCTATCAGCAAAGTGTAATTAAAGAAACGTATATACAGCAACTTCGCTTCTCGGTATTACAATCAGTTATAGAGCAATTATATAGATGTTCTAATCTGTCCTCCCCATCCGTAGCCTGTGAATCCATTGACATAGACAAGCATCGGAATCTTGTCTTTTCTATATCTATATTTATTGCTGTGCCATATTTGACAGACTGGGTTCGTCGCCGGAGAGTTGCAAAAAAGCTCTACTGCTGCAGCATCTAATGAGGGCTGCCGCAGTAAATGGGCTATCAGTAGGAATAATATTCTGCCTCTTCTATTGCTCTTGAACTTCTCTGCATCCACCTCTGTTCCAATATCGGGAGCTTACCGATATCCTGGTCCTAGCCTGCCAACATATTCTCTCATTTTATTAACTATTTCCTCATGACTATATGGAACAGATGCCCTTACAACTAGGATCATTTTTCTGCCATTGACAACTACTGGAAAGAAAAAGAGGTCTATGTTGTCATTATGTGCCATTAAATAATGTGGTCTGCCCAAATGCTCTGCATTTGCCTGTAGAATACTCATATAAAGTTCTGTCTGGACAAACAGTCTTTCCAGCTTTGTAAGTGTGCTTGACTTTACATGTGAAGCAATGGTAATGCCTTTTTCAACTATCTCCGCGCTGACAATATTGTCATGTAGATCAGTTATTTCTTTGCAGACATGGATTCCATCCATTGACATTGATTAAGCAAAAACATGTACAAATAACTTATTAGATTCCATCAAGTGATCTAGGGTTTTCAACTGTCGACAAGTCCTGGTCAGCAATATTGCCTCCAGTAATTTTCGCTTTAACAAGCCTCCTCATTAGCTTGCCTGTTCTAGTCTTTGGCAGCTCTGCCACTATTCTCACCTCCTGAGGACGAGCAAATCTTCCTATCGATTCTTCTACTCGTGTGATAATTTCCTCTATCAAGATGCTGTCCACCTTGTGGCCATCCTTTACAACGATGCACACAACTACTGTTTCACCTTTCAGTTCATCTGGTCTGCCGATTGCAATCGCTTCAGCGACCGCTGGATGAGATGCAGCCGCCGCCTCAACTTCAGCCGTACCAATCCTGTGACCTGCCACCTTTATGACATCATCGGCGCGGCCTTGCACATACCATAGACCATCGGAATTGACAAGCACTATGTCCCCATGATACCATACATTCTTGTATTTTGACCAGTAGGTATCGAGAAATCTGCTGGGACTGTTGAAAAGCCCCCGCGTCATGGAAGGCCATGGCTTTTTGATTACAAGATATCCTTGACTTCCTCTCTTGCCAGCGTCGTCAAAAACATCAGCATCAAAGCCGGGGACGGGACATCCCACTGTGCAGGGCTTAAGTGGCATGACTGGTAGTACACTGAGTATTGCACCACCAATCTCTGTTCCTCCTGATAAATTGATCAAGGGACAGCGTCTTTTTCCTACATTTTCAAAATACCAAGTCCAAGCTTCTGAGTTTATTGGCTCCCCAGTTGCAGCGAGAATTCTAAGTGACTGAAAATTGTATCTGCTAGCCTGCACATTGTTTTTCATAAAGAGCCTAATTGCAGTAGGGGCAGCTCCAAAGATACTGACCTTGTGGTCTTCAATCAGCCTGCACCATGTGTCACCTGTGGGGTAGTCTAGGGCATCGTCATATACAAGGGCTGTCCCACCTATTATCGGACTTCCATATACGACCCATACCTGCCCTGTTACCCAGCCCATGTCTGCATACCAAAATAAAATATCTTCAGGATTCATATCGATAAGATATGCTGTCTGCTGGGCTGCAACAATGGTAAAGCCGCCGTGCACCTGCAGAGTGCCCTTTGGATGACCGGTCGTACCAGATGTATACAAGATAAACAGGGGGTCTTCTGAATTCATCACCTCAGTCTTGGCCTTGCCTGCGTTTTTGATAAAGTCGCCATAGTTGCCGCCAATCGTCACTATTCTGGAAACATTTGTGCATTGCACTGCCTTTTGCCACTGGCTTGCAAGATCGATCTCCTTGCCCCGTCGTCTGGCCGCATCAGTGGTAATAAGCAACTTTGCCTTAGAATCAACAAGCCGGGAGTGTAGTGCATGTGCGCTAAACCCTGAAAAGATTGTAGTGTGGACAGCCCCAATCTTGGAGCAAGCAAAGATCGCATAAAAGGCCTCTGGGATCATAGGGAGGTAGATGGCAATGACGTCACCTCTTTTGATGCCGGCTGTTGCCAGTGCTCCTGCTAGCCTGCTCACTTGCTCGTCAAGCTCGCGGTAAGTGATTCTCCTTGAACCTTGCTCATTTGCAAAAATGTAGGCGACTTTATCCGGCTGCTTTTTGACATGCCTGTCAATCGCATTGGCAACAATATTGCATTTGCCGTTTAAGAACCATTTTGTCCAAGGGACGCCTGCAAGTGAGTCATACGTCTTGTCGTATTTTTGGAACCACTCTATGCCAAGGTCTTCGTTCACCGCATTCCAATACCACTCGATATCACTGTTTGCCTTCTTGACCAGCTGGCACCAGTTGAGTATGTCGTGCTTTTTCATGAATCTGCCAATATTACTCCTAGCTATCTGGTCGGCCGAAGGTACAAATATGAACCGCTCAGTCAATAAGCTGGCTTTTGACGAGACGTTTAATATTTGCACCTAAACGGCGGCGTTGACACATATCACGCCTGCGGCATATATATTGCAAGAAAAATTAAATTCTGATGTGCAGTGTATAAGACGGTATTGTCTTGGTTGTAGAGGAGATTCTTTATGATTTCAGGGAGTTTCCTAGCTATGCCGACGATTTTGTCAGGAACCTTCTTAATCTTATGATAATCTCCAAAATGAACGCAACTATCAAGAATCTGACATCTAAAAACTACTTTATGCAGCTTATATCGCAAATAGATGGTTGCGAAGCCTATGTTGTAAAATATGGCCAGCCGCTGCTGTACGCTAGGTACCATGGAATGGAATTTACTGACCAAAAGGTAACGACACAGTTTGTTAGGTCAGAAGATCATATAATCGGCGTTACTATGGAATCGCTCTTTGGCGAGTTTGTCAAAAGATTTGATAGCTTGGCGTCGATGACAAAGAGCAAAGTCAAGTGGGGCCTTGCAAAGGAAAAGGAAGATAAACCCGACCCGCTCTTTGCGCAGCTCGATTCCTTTGTAGGAGCAGTTATCAGGCTGTCGTCGCTTGACCCTTCAAATCCGGACAGCCTAGTCGGCAAACATTTTGGCATAAGAAATGCAAGCTTCATGAGAAAGTCGCTCCACCTTGAATTTTTAATAAACAACAATCTTCATATCATAGAGCTTTGTCCAGACAAAAAGCGCAAGGACGATTCGATAAAGCTGCTCTTTGGCAAACCAGAAGTTGCCAAGGCAATAGTGAGCCTAATG
>JBJMEE010000107.1:0-26659 GCA_045809585.1 Nitrososphaera sp.
TTTTGTGCTAAAAACAACACCTTTCGGTAAGCCCTTTCAACTAATAAAAAGAAGGGGGAAAAAGTCTTACATTCTTTGCCCTAAACTGAACCTACCGTATCTTGTGGTTGCTATGATGATTCCGATAATTGCGACAGCCAGCACAACTACAGCTATTGTGCTAAATTCTGGGATTGTTGCATTACCACCTGTTGTTGCATTACCACCTGTTGTTGCTGTTGTTGTTGCATTAGTAGTAGTACCTATAATATCGATTGATTCCGCGCCCGCTGGGAAGCCAATTAATAGCGTTCTGGCATCTGCTGCCGGTGCGATTTCACCTGGATCTGCATATTCATCATTATCAATAAACGCCGCAAAGTCAGCATCTGATCCTTGGGAAGTTTTAGAGTCAAGCACATCTCTTGGTAATGCGACAGATAAGGTGCCATTACCCGTTGAGTTAATTGTAACTCCAAGCGTTTGGTTCTCGCTATAGACTGTCATATTCTCCACAGAGCCACCAGTAATCATGTACTGTATGGGACGTGTTTGGCCACCAACTGTAAGGTCGAATGTTTTCATTTGTCCTCCTGTTGAGTTAATAGCGGGAACGTTTGCCTCCTCAGTAGTAGCGGCACCTGTTGTGTTAGTCGTAGCATAGGTAGTTCCAATCGGAACAACAAATGCAAGCGATGTCAGTAATATTGCCATTAATGTATATGCTTTATAGTCCATTCTCCTTCATGCACTCTATCACGTTATAATTGCGTTACTATTTATCTTTTCTGAGCAGAACTCTAACGCTTAGTTCAATTCAAACAAGCCAAGCAATTAATACCAGGATTTTTACAAAAGAATGTCGATTTTCTTGTGGGTGCGAATACTTATATATGCTCAGTCTTGATTAATTTTAGCTTGATGTTTTTTTTAACCGAAAATCTATCTTCCTATTTGGAGGTATGTTCTATTGTCTGAAAAAAAGGTAGTCAAAATAACTAATCACATTTACCAACCAAAGCACGAAATCCTGCCCAAGGACCAGGCAGAAGAGATTCTAAAAAAGTACAACGCCAAGCCAAGCCAGCTTCCGTACGTTATGATAAGCGACAAGGCGCTCGAAGACTTAGATGTTAGGCCTGGTGATATTATTAAAATAACAAGAAAGAGCCCAACCGCAGGTGAAAGTGTATATTACCGTTACGTCGTAGAGGGTTAAGTATACAATGATAGAGAATTCTATCGAGATGTGGCCGATTGTCAATGACATTTTACGAAGGGAAGGAGTTGCAAGGCAGCACCTGAACTCTTATAACGAATTCATGGAGCGGGGGCTCCAAAGTATAATCGACGAAGTAGGCGAAATTGAAATAGAAACTGCAGAATATCCTTACAAGATCAAACTGGGGAAGATCAAGCTCCAGCAGCCTAGAATAATGGAGCTTGACGGCTCGATAACACATGTTGCCCCGATGGAAGCAAGGCTCCGTAACTTGACCTATGCATCGCCGGTGATGCTGGAATGTAGTGTAGTCGAAGACGGCAAGATTCTGGAATCGCGCTTTATTCACATAGGCGACATGCCAGTGATGGTGAAGTCCAATACTTGCATTCTGCACAACCTGCCTGAGTCCAAGCTCGTCGAATTTGGCGAAGACGCCAGAGATCCCGGTGGATACTTTATCATTAACGGCTCAGAGCGCGTGATCGTAGGGCTTGAAGATCTTTCATACAACAAAATAATTGTGGATACCGAAGAAGCTACGGGCACTCTGCTGTACAAGGCCAAAGTCTATTCCTCAATTGTGGGCTATAGGGCAAAGCTAGAGCTGATAATGCGCCCAGATGGCTCAATAGTAACCAAGATCCCGGGCTCGCCAGTAGACATTCCACTTATAACGTTAATAAGGGCTCTTGGTCTAGAATCTGACAAAGATATCGCTGACTCGGTTTCGCTCAATGAAATCATCCAAGATGAGCTTGAGCCTTCATTTGAGAAGGCAGGAGACGTAAGCAGAAGCAGGGATGCAATTGTATATATCAGCAAGAGAATTGCACCGGGCATGCTTGAAGAATTCCAAATCAAGCGATCCGAAACATTGCTTGACTGGGGTCTTCTGCCACACATTGGCAAGAACCCTGACAACAGGCACGAAAAGGCCCTGTTCTTGGGTGAAGCAGCCTGCAAGCTTATTGAGCTCAAGCTTGGCTGGATAGATGCTGATGATAAAGACCATTATGGCAACAAGGTGATCAAGTTTGCAGGCCAGATGCTTGCCGACCTGTTCCGGACTGCCTTCCGCAATTTGATACGCGATATGAAGTATCAGCTGGAGCGCTCAGGCCAAAAGCGCGGCATCAACGCCGTCGCTGCAGCTGTCAGGCCTGGCATCGTGTCAGATAAACTGAACAACGCCATTGCAACAGGTAACTGGGGTAGGGGGAGAGTGGGTGTCACACAGCTGCTTGATAGGACAAACTATATGTCAACCATTTCGCATTTGCGAAGGATCCAGTCACCTCTTAGTAGAAGCCAGCCTAATTTTGAGGCAAGGGACTTACATGCAACTCACTTTGGCAGAATATGTCCCGCAGAGACTCCTGAGGGCTCCAACTGCGGCCTTGTCAAGAATCTTGCGCTGTCCGCTATAATTTCCGTCAACATCCAGAACGCCGAAATTACAGAAAAGCTGTATGAGCTGGGAATACAGGGCGTAGATGACGTTGACCCTGCTATGAGGAAGTCAGGCACAAGGGTGTTCGTCGACGGCCGGCTTATAGGCTACATTGAGAAGGGAGAAAACCTTGCCGACACGCTTAGGTCTATGAGGAGGTCGGGCAAGATCCATCCCCATGTCGGCATCTACCTTTACAGTTCACAAAACTCTCATGCTACAAAGCGCCTTTACATTAGCTGCAACGCTGGCAGGGTACTGAGGTCACTTGTAGTCATTAGAGACAGCCGGCCGCTTGTAACATACGAGGTAATTGAAAAGATATCGAAAAAGTTTCTTTCTTGGAATGACCTCATCTATATGGGCATGATCGAGCTGGTAGACGCAAACGAGGAGGAGAACTGCTATGTTGCAATTGATCCAAAGAAAATAGAGCCGCTGCACACTCATCTAGAGATATTCCCATCTGCCATCTTGGGCGTAGGAGCTTCGATCATTCCATATCCAGAGCACAACCAGTCGCCAAGAAATACCTATGAAAGTGCGATGGCAAAGCAAAGCCTCGGCTTTTCAACGCCATTGATGAATGCAAGTACATACGTCAGGCAGCACTTTATGCTATACCCTCAGACCCCTGTAGTGAGCACAAAGGCGATTAATCTACTTGGTCTTGAAGACCGCCCGACAGGACAGAATTGTGTCGTCGCCGTGCTTCCCTTTGAGGGCTACAACATCGAAGACGCTGTAGTATTCAACAAGGCATCAGTTGACAGAGGCCTCGGCAGGACATTCTTTTATAGGATTTATGAGGCAGAAGCAAAGCAGTATCCTGGCGGGATGAAAGATAATTTTGAAGTACCGCCACCAGATGCTAACATTCGGGGCTTTAGAGGCGAGAAGGCCTACCGTCTGCTTGAGCAGGACGGCGCAATAATGCACGAGGCAGTGGTGAACGGAGGAGACATCTTAATCGGTAGGACATCGCCGCCAAGGTTTATGGAGGAGTATAAGGAGTTTGAGGTCAAGGGCCCCTACAGACGAGACACGTCAGTCGGCGTCAGGCCATCAGAAAACGGCGTAGTCGACACAGTCATTGTGACTCAGTCTGTTGAAGGTGGCAAGATGTACAAAATTCGAGTTCGTGACATGCGCATACCTGAGATTGGTGATAAGTTCGCCTCGCGGCATGGTCAGAAAGGAGTCGTCGGCATGTTGGTCAACCAAGAAGACTTACCATACACTGAGGATGGCATTGTGCCAGACATCATGATTAACCCGCATGCATTTCCATCAAGGATGACCGTAGGCCAATTCATGGAGTCGCTTGGCGGCAAAGCTGCTTCACTCCGCGGCAAAATAGTCGACGGCTCCGCTTTCCTTGGAGAAAAGCTAGATGACATCAAGGGTGCAATGGAGCATTACGGCTTCAAGAATACTGGTAAGGAAGTGATGTATGACGGCAGGACTGGACGAAGATTTCCAGCAGATGTCTACATTGGCGTCGTTTATTACCAAAAATTGCATCACATGGTTGCCGACAAGATCCACAGCCGAGCCAGAGGTCAGGTTCAGATGTTGACAAAACAGCCAACTGAGGGCAGGGCGCGCGGCGGCGGTCTAAGATTTGGAGAAATGGAGAGGGACTGTCTTATTGCATATGGCGCCTCCATGATGCTCAAGGACAGGCTGTTAGAAGAATCGGACAAGGCTGAAGTAAATGTCTGTGAGCGTTGTGGCTTGTTGGCATACTACGACGTCAAGCAGCGCCGATACATCTGTCGCGTATGCGGCGACAAAGCCAAGATATCGTCTGTAGTGATTGCATATGCATTCAAGCTGCTGTTGCAGGAAATGATGAGTCTCAATGTAGCGCCGAGGCTCCTTGTGAAGGAGAAGGTGTAGAGATAGAATGATGGAAGAATCTGCAAAAACTCTAGGTGGAATAAAGTTTAGTGTATGGTCACCAACTGAAGTGCGTAAGTTCTCGGTAGCGGAAATCACTGCGCCTGAAACATACGACGAAGATGGAATGCCAGTGCAAGGGGGCTTGATGGACAACAGGCTAGGCACACTAGAGCCCGGCCAAAAATGTGCCACTTGCGGAAACACTTCTGCAAAATGCCCGGGGCATTTTGGACACATAGAGTTAGCAGAGCCAGTGCTCCACATCGCTTTTGTGGATGATATTCATAAACTGCTCTTGATAACCTGCCGATCATGCAACAGGATCAAGCTTGATGTAGAAGAGCTCGCCCACTACAAATCGATCCGGGACACAAAGGCGGCATATGCAGTAATTACACTTGAAAACATCAAAGACGATATTATTGAGCGGGCCAAGAAGGTCAAGGCTTGTCCGCACTGCGGCAAAGAGCAGTATGATTTGATATTTACGAAGCCAACAATATTTGTTGAGCGAACTGATGCTGGCGAAAACAGACTGCTTCCAATTACTATCCGCGAAAGGCTGAGCCATATCCCTAATGACGACTTGACGCTGCTTGGATATGACCCCAAGACGGCGAGGCCGGAATGGTTTGTGTTACAAGTGCTGCCGGTGCCACCGGTGACTGTCAGGCCGTCGATTATTCTGGAAACAGGCATTAGATCAGAAGATGATCTAACTCACAAGCTTGTCGACATCATCAGAGTCAATCAGCGCCTCAAGGAAAGCAAAGAAGCAGGAACTCCTCCGCTCATCGTCCAAGACTTAGTCGACCTACTACAGTACCATGTTACGACATACTTTGACAACGAAGTTTCTGGTATTCCACAGGCCCACCACAGGTCTGGCAGACCACTTAAGACTCTTACGCAGAGGTTGAAAGGCAAGGAAGGAAGATTCAGAGGCTCACTTTCAGGCAAGCGTGTCGACTTTTCCAGCAGAACGGTGATTTCCCCTGACCCTAACCTCGCAATATCTGACGTTGGCGTACCTGTAGATGTTGCAAAGAAGCTCACTATACCAGAAACAGTTTCGCAATGGAACTTAGAGCGGCTCAAAGAGTTGGTGATGAATGGCCCTAATACATATCCCGGAGCAAACTATATCATTAGACCTGATGGAGTCAAGATTCGACTTGATTATGTTACCGACAGGAAAGCAATAGCTGATTCACTTGCACTTGGCTACATTGTCGAGCGCCATCTGGCAGACAATGACATTGTCATTTTCAATAGGCAGCCTTCACTTCACAGAATGTCGATCATGGCTCACAGCGTCAAGGTGCTGCCCTACCGGACATTCAGGCTTCATCCTGCAGTCTGTCCGCCATACAATGCTGACTTTGACGGAGACGAAATGAACCTTCATGTGCCGCAGAGCGAAGAAGCAAGGGCTGAAGCAACACTTCTTATGAAGGTACAAGATCAATTGATCTCACCACGGTATGGGGGCCCTATCATCGGCGGCATCAGAGACTTTATTACCGGTGCATTCATCCTTACCAGCGAAAATTCAACTCTGACAAGAGATGAATTCGCAAATTTGGCTATGCTAGGTGGCTACCATGGGCCACTACCCGAGCCGCTGATAACCACAGAGGACGGCCAAAAGAGGTACTCCGGCAGGCAGCTGTTCTCACTCTTTCTGCCAAAGGACTTTAACTTTATCATTACCTCAAAGTGGAACAAGGCCGCAAAGGGAGAAGGCAAGGATGTAGTCATAAAGAATGGCGAGCTTGTCAGCGGCGTAATTGACAAGGCATCGATTGGTGCTGAAGAGCCGGACAGCGTGCTTCACAGGATCGCCAAGGACTATGGCACAGACGCAGCACGAAAGTTCCTTGACTCCATACTCACCATGCTTAAGACGTACATTACCCATAAGGGATTTAGCTACGGGTACTCTGACCTGTGGCTGCCACCCGAGAGCCGACAGGGCATCAGCGACATCATCCAAAGGACCTACGAAAAGGTCTACGAGTTGATACAACAGTACAATGAAGGCACGCTCCCACTGACAAGGGGTTTGTCTGGCGAAGAAGCGCTAGAGTTGTATGTTGTAAATGAACTGTCCCGAGCCCGTGATCGTGCAGGCAGGACAGCCGACAGGGCATTCCCCAACGAAAACTCAGGCGTAATCATGGCATCTACAGGTGCAAGAGGGTCGACACTCAATATCGGTCAAATGACTGCAGCATTAGGACAGCAATCGATCAGGGGCAAGAGAATCCAGAAGGGCTACCATAACAGAGCGCTTTCACATTTTAAGCCAAATGAAACCAACCCTGATGCAAAGGGCTTTGTCAAGTCAAACTATCGCGATGGTCTCTCTCCCCTGGAGTTCTTCTTTCATGCAATGGGCGGAAGGGAAGGCCTTGTAGACACTGCAGTCCGAACCCAGCAATCCGGCTATATGCAGAGAAGATTGATCAATGCACTTGAACATCTAAAGATTGAATATGATCATACAGTACGCGACCCTCACGGCAACATAGTGCAGTATCTATATGGCGAGGACGGTATTGACCCTGCGAAGAGTGACCACGGCGAGGCCGTCAACATCTCCAGGGTCATTGAAGCTGAATCAATTGTTGATGAAGGACGCAAGGCTATAGAGGATGTCACGAAGGATATAATTTCAAAATATGCCGGAAGCCTCAATCCTAGGATGAAGACCAGTCTGGAAAAGGCGCTCCTTGAGAACAGGCTCAGCAAGGATGGTGTTGAAAAAGTAATGAAGAAGGTGCTTGATCTTATCGACAGGGCTCTTGCAGAGCCCGGAGAGGCAGTCGGTGTAGTGACTGCACAGTCTATAGGTGAACCCGGAACCCAGATGACGCTGAGGACATTCCACTTTGCGGGCGTTAAAGAGAGAAATGTGACGCTCGGCCTTCCCAGGCTCATCGAGCTTGTAGATGCAAGAAAGAAGCCAGTGACGCCTACGATGGATATTTACCTTGACGAAGGCCATAGAGTGTCGAGAGAAAGGGCCCTTGAAGTAGCAAGGGAAATACTGTTCACTCAGATAGGCGATCTTGTCGACAGGACAGAGACGGACTATAGCGGCATATTAACATTCCACGTATCTGAAGCAAAGCTAGCAGAACGAGGATGCACTTTTGCCGATGTGCAACAAGTACTTGAGACTTCAAAGAAGAAATATAGCATCAAGCCAAACGAAAACAAGCTCTTCATTAAACTAACAGTTCCCGACGAGCCTGACGCGCAGACGCTGCTCACACTTAAGAGCAAGCTGCTTAACATGCGTGTAAAGGGAGTATCTGACATTGAGCGTGTGACAATAGTCAAGCAGGATGAAGAGTGGGTCATCCAGACCGCAGGCTCTAACCTTGCAAAGGTAATGGCAGTAGATGGCGTAGATACTACCAGAACTACGACTAACAATGTTTACGAGATCTGGCAGATGCTTGGCATTGAAGCCGCAAGAACCGCGCTTGTCAAAGAGATTACAAATACGCTTGAAGAGCAGGGGTTAGAGGTAGATACGCGACACATTATGCTTGTAGCTGACCTTATGACATCAAAGGGACATCTGCAACAGATAGGCAGGCATGGAATTGCAGGAACTAAAACATCGGTTCTTGCAAGGGCTGCATTTGAAATTACAGTGCCAACAATTGCCAAAGCATCGCTTGAAGGGCAGGTTGAAACATTGAGAGGAGTGACAGAAAACGTTATAGTAGGTGCTACTGTACCTGTCGGCACTGGAATGGTAGACCTTTACATGAAGGTGAAGGACAATGAGAACACTGGAAAAAGTGATTAAAGACGCGGTAGCCACAGACAAGTACAAAAGTGGAGTCAAGGAAGTATTGCAGTCAGTTAAAGGCTCGAAGCTTATAATCGTCAGCAAATCCCTCGACCCTGAATACAGAAAAAAGCTGGAAGAACAGGCGAAGTCTACCAATGTCACAATCTATGAGTATTCTGGCACTTCCGTGCAACTGGGCAAGCTCTGCAATAAGCCCTTCAGGATCACTACCATAGCAATCAAGAGCGGGACAACAGATGAAATAAGCGCTATAATGTCGGAAAAAAAGGACAAGTAATACAAAGGTACTGTGAGGTATAAATTGAGCTATGAGAATGATTTGTTGTTGTTGTCGTCGTCTCCACTGTCTTTTGCATCCTGCCTCATTATAGGGCCGCTGTAAAATGACTGAGATTAAGCTTACTTCTGATGAGCTACGCCTAATGTCCCTCTTCCAGAGCATCACAAGTGCAACAGCAAGAGACTGCATCGTCGACGACAAAATGGACCGCGTTATTTTCGTTGTAAATAAGGGCCAGATGGGGCTTGCTATTGGCAAAGGCGGTTCTACAATCAAACAGCTGCAAAATATGGTTGCAAAAAAGATAGAACTTGTTGAATTTTCTGACGATCCTGCGGAGTTTGTACGCAATATGCTCAATGCTGATATGGTAAATGATGTTAGGATAACGGAAAGAAGTGACGGGACAAAGCAGGCAGTTGTCACAGTTGATCCTAGGAAAAAAGGAGCCGTAGTGGGAAGGGAAGGTAGGAATGCGGAAAAGGCAAGGCTTCTTGCTAGGCGATACTTCCAAATATCGAATGTATTAATAGTTGGCCCTGAGCAGGGAAATAGTAGTAATAGGGTGAATATAGATGGGTAAATCTCCGTTAGGTCTGTTCGCAGGCAGGGTTCTTAAGGCAAAGAAGAGCCGTGCTCGGTGGTCAGAAAAATATTATAAGAGAAGAATGCTCATGCTTGACAAGAAGGCAAATCCTCTAGAGGGTGCACCCCAGGCGAGAGGAATAGTGTTGGAAAAGGTTGGCATTGAGTCGAAGCAGCCTAACTCTGCTGTACGAAAGTGCGTCAGGGTTCAGCTAATAAAGAATGGCAAGTCCGTTACTGCCTTCTTACCAAGGGACGGCGCTCTCAACTTTGTCGACGAGCACGACGAGGTAATTATTGGAGGTATCGGAGGCGCAATGGGTGGAGCAATGGGCGACATCCCCGGAGTCAGGTGGCAGGTGTTCAAAGTCAACGGTGTCTCATTGAATGAGCTTGTGCATGGAAGAAAGGAGAAGCCGAGAAGATGAGCGGTAAGGAGCAGGTAAACATCCAACTATTCCACAGGTGGGATATAAGCGATATCGAAATAAACGATCCTGGCCTCAAATCTGTCATTAACCTAAAGCCAGCCGTCATCCCAGTCACGTTTGGTAGGCACGAGCATCAGCGCTTGAAGAAAGCAGAGGTCAATATTGTCGAGCGTCTGGCAAACAAGATGATGCATTTTGGCAAGAAGTATGCAAAGAACACCGGCAGAATGGGTGGCAAGAAGGCAAAGATGCTCAACATGATCAAAACGGCATTTGAAATCATATACCTTGAAACTGGCAAGAACCCTGTAGATCTGCTGGTAAGGGCAATAGAGAACTCTTCGCCAAACGAGGACACAACTCGCATCGTATATGGTGGCGTCGTCTACCACGTATCGGTTGACGTAGCTCCGCTGCGCAGAGTGGACCTTGCGCTTCGCTTTATTGCAGAAGGTGTAAGGGAGTCAACGTATTCAAGCCTGCAGACTCTAGAAGAGGCACTTGCCAAGGAGATCATCCTGGCTGCCAATAACGACATGGCGAGCCACGCGATCAAGAAAAAAAACGAACAAGAAAGAATCGCAATGGCATCAAGGTAATCCGGCTTTTTTCTTCTTTTCTACAGGACTATCTTGTGAGTTACGTCTTTCTTTTTTATTTGCGTTGCGAAAAGTAATATTTTTGCTGTTAATAGACTCAAATTCGATGACTAAAGCTCATCTTCCATTCTGGCGGTCTATGCAGCGTCCTATGATTAAAACTCTGTAGACACAACATAAATTCTGTCAATTTTGCAAAAAAAGGTGCATATCAAACAGCTTGTACTTTTGAGGACGACGACAGCAGCAGCACCACATTAACCTAGCGAGCAGTGCTGAGCGGAGGATTATTAGGATTAAAATCATAAGGTCCTTTTGTTCGACATATGGCCTGCTGATTGTTCAGTCTGTGTCACATCTATTATGGATTATGAAATGTAATTCAACTGATTTGTTATTTTAACAACAATAGACTCAATGGTTGCTGCAAATTTGTTGAAAAAGGTTAGCTGGCCTGATGACACCAATGAGCGGGGAAGTTTTCTAAGGTTGTAGCCTCTGCTTATGAATGATTAAATAACAAAAGGTGGCAGAAGCCAGAGGAATGAGTGGCAAAGATGAATTGATTTTTTCAAAAGAAGCCCTGATGAGGACCCAGGCCGGCAAGGATATAATCAAGGAGAGAATACTACAAAGCAAGGGCTACAAGCAGTTCAACCACTACAAGGAAAAGACAGAGCAGGAATTTCCTAGCTTTGTACAGCGGTTCACAATGTCCTTGCATAAGGCAGTGACCGCCGACAGTAATCCTCCCGGCACGATACGCAAATTCACTGAAGAAGTCAATTCCCAAGAACTCGCCCTCTCACACAGTGACGTGCCAGACATCAAAACAAGATTATCAAACCCTGACGTTCTTGCGGACAGAGTCAGGCGCATACTAAATTCTAATTTTGTCAAGATGACATTTCCGGTTTTCAACGCGCTTTACGACGGCGCATCTAAATATTTTGGTGAACGTGTTTCTGAGGAAAGGAGGATAGCTGTTATCGATGGCCATATAATCGCAATTGATCTTTCAGAGCCCATGGACAGAATAGTTGACAAGGACGAAGATTTGGAGTATCTTGACGATTACAAGTTCATGAACCCATACATACTTGCAATAGCGCGCAATAATATTGCCCAGGGAGGAGATGCAGTACTGAAGGCTTTTGAAGAGGGCTTTCGCAATGCCAGAATCGGCCAGCACATTGATCTCAAGCTAAAGATGGAACCGGCATCAATAAATGATGAAAACATGACTGAATGCTACAAGAAATACCGAGCAGTAATGGGGACTGCTGGCAGAAATATGGCGCTCAATCGGCGCCCACTTTCTGATATCTTCCATCTGGGCATGGCCAAGGCTGGAGAGTGTGTCGGCTGTGGAAATGAGATCGAAGATGCCCTGAGGAATAACGAAGTCAAGATTCCATCATGGCCGCTCTACTTTACTGTTAACACGGGTAATGTCCAGAGTGGCTTTGAACTCACAATGGCAAAAAGTGATCTCTATCTCGATGAAGCAAAAATTGCACTTGACATGCTGCCTGAGAATTTTCAGATAAAACCTTTTTTGGAATTTCTTTTTTTGACTGTCCGTCACTACAATCAGTACTGGTATAATGAGCTTGTACGTCACGCGCCCTTTGGTGAATTCTATAAAAAGATAGAAGAAGCTCTTGTAAGAAGATGATGATGACAATGACGATGATGATGTGGTCTGAAAAGCATAGGCCAAGGACAGTACAAGAAATGGTGGGTAACGAGGATGCCCGCATTATTGCAATAAAGTGGTTAGCAGGGTGGGTGAGTGGCAGCAGACCACTTTTATTAGTGGGCCCGCCGGGGACGGGCAAGACCACCCTAGTACATACACTTGCAACACAGCGTGATTATGATGTAGTAGAAATGAATGCAAGTGACGTACGTAACAAGGAAGCCCTACAGGCAAGAATAACACCAGTTTTTCAAAATACCTCCAACCTGATTGGAAAAAAGATAATGCTTTTCTTGGATGAGGTAGATGGCATCTCGGGTAGGGAGGACACGGGAGGTCTTGACACCCTTATCGACCTCATAAAAGAGCCAACTGTACCAGTGATAATGGCTGCTAACAAAAAGTCACTTAAGATAATGAAGCTTGCCAAGGCTTGCAAAATAGTAGAATTTAGCCCAGTACCTCCACGGCTATTGCTGCTGTTTCTAGATTATGTATTGAAGAGCGAAGGAGTAAAACTTGGATCAGACGACAAGACATCAATCATAGACAACAGCAGAGGTGACATCCGATCGATGCTCAACAGCGCACAGTCACGTGCCGCTGGCTATTCCACTGTTTCAAACGAAGACATCGTTGATGTGGACGTTGCAGATGCAATTAATGGTTACTTTAATGCCGACAACTTGAATGGGGCGATACAATTCATAACAAGGGCAGATGTTTCATATCCCGACCCAAGATATCGGTCGATGTCCCCTGAGGAAAGGCGGAAAGACATCTTATCAGCCCTATTCTCGAGCATAGTTTCATCACAAATGGAAAAGCATGATCTTGCTTTGTTGCTTGACGTACTGTCAAGAGCGGATATGATCGTTGGAAGGGCGAATGCATTACGGCAGTGGCACCTTCTGAAATACGTAAACAGCCTGATCGCAACAGGATTGTACGAAAAATCCCGCGAGAAGGGCATCAAATACCACCAGTATCCAATGCCGTGGCCTGTGATGGGACCGATATTTGCCCGGTCGCAGTCAACAAGGAAGATCTTGAGTGAACTTGCTCTGTCTCTTCATATATCAAGAAGCTCTGCAGGATTATTTGTCCTGCCATATTTGATCAGGATCATAATTGATGAAAAAATAGATCCAGTTAAGTTTGCACTAGACAACTTTCAGGACGAGTCAGTTGGCGACTCGATAGCAAAGGAGATCGAGAAAGTGAAAAGAAAATGAACGATTGGATAAGGCTTTTGGTGAAATACAAGGGCAAGTGCTCTACATGTGGCAAGGAAATATCTGCAGGACAATATGCACTCTGGTCAAAGAGCAGCAAGGTGATCAGGCATAACGAATGCACGGTAACTCAGCCACCAGCAACAACTGAAAAAAAAAGGGACCCAGGTACAAACAGGCAGAAGCCGACGGCGGCAGAGGTTGATGATTGCTTTATCTGCGGTAGGCCTGTCGAAGGCATCAACTGGGGGTTTGAAGTCTACAACGACTATGGCAGACAGGGAATTTCGCAAGCGTCTATCTGCAATAGATGTTTGGAAGACAAGGATGCTTATCAGAACTATCAGTATGCATTCATTGAAAAGGCTCACAGAGTGGCAAAAGTCACAATTTGATGTTGGTGTGCTTAGTGAAGTAACATCTATACCTCTATTTACTTAATACGCTATAGAAATGGTATTTTATCCAATAACTGTCGCACTCTTCAAAATCACAACCTGTATTGTTTCTTTCAAAGGTTGCTTAATGTATTATTCTTCTTAGGAGACCTATCTCAATGTCAACATCAGGTACACTGGCAATTTTGAGATTAGCAGAATCCCTAAGGGCGCGATACTAACATGCCATGTTCGAGCTCTCAAGTATTTATCATGAACCCTATAACTCACTTGAGAGGGCAAGCTTTCTGTTGCAGGGCCTTAGATGTTTTGTTTTTTATGATTGCTCGTTTCTTGTTGGCTCACTGTGTAATATATAATAACAGTAATAATTATTTGATCTTCTCTATCCCCTTGCGATTTTATGACAATGCCGTTAGCTTATTTGAGTATCGCTGGAATTTTCATATACAAGATCATTTACTTGTGGACAGAAAGCTCACATGTTCTTTAACATGCTATTTTACATTATACTAAATCAGACGATCAGACGATTAAGCATTCGGATTGTACACTATGATTAAGTTGTGGTTGTTAGGGATATTGGGCAAAATGCATATGGCTCGGCGGACTCGTTGCACAGGCGATCACATGACCTACTTTGCCTATCTATACTTCAGCTTCGTTTCTTTACAAGCATTTACAATTATGCCAGGCCAGTATATGTATTGGACTTGCAAAAACTAAAAGCAATCACAATAGCTCGACCAATGCCCTTAATTGAGCCGGTACCAAGGGCAACTTTGATTCTATAATTACTATGATTGTTACGTAACTTGCCCCAACCATTTGATACCCATCTGCTCCAGATCGTCATTTATTATTATTTGTGTAGCTTAACCGGACTAAAGGTGCACATCTTGGCTTTGAAGTACCGTCCGATGCAGTTTGGGATTAGCTTATCTGGTCGCCATTATCATCTGCGATGCTGTATATATCTATCCAATATTGGTATGACACAAAGCATCCTAGGTGCACAGGATGTGCGGGAGGTGGTCAGCGATTAAAAAATCTTTTAATAGCTACCATCTTCAGGTTATACAGAGGAAAAAGTTTGGACATTTTTCATCATCATAATAAAGAAAAAGAAGATGTATGTGACCAATGTGGCGAAAAATTCGCAAACCATGAAGATCTAATTAGTCATGCAAGGCACGTCCACCATCTTACAATTGTAAAATGCCATGAATGCGGCAAAGAATTCATGCATGAGAAAGATAGACTTCATCACGTCAGAGAAGAGCATGAAAACAAAGTTGAGCGCAGAGAACAGAAAAATTTGCATCGACATGAAATAAAGAAACCCACTCCTCCACAGGCAGATGTTGATGCGCACACCAAAAACTTTAGTGATAACTTTTGATACAGATTATTCTTGTTAGTAGAAAAGTTTACGTCCTTCTCAACCTCTTTGATATACTGAAGCAACAAAAAATTATGCAAAAATAAAAAGAAGATGTAATCAATTATGATAGTCATGTCAATCTGATGGACTCCTAATTCTCGCATCTTGGTTGGTACACCATGTTAATCCATACAAAAAACTCAATACCAGAAAGCAAAAATTTCGTTCATCAACCATTAATGAGTTTGCAACTTTCAGAAGATTGCTGTTTATCATGTAGGTATGAACCATATCTTCCAGGTCATTGTATCGCGCTTCTATAGGCGCTGCGTTTCTATCATATGATGCTCTGCAAACAAATCCATAATCCTAGATTTCCGATCCGCTTATGTTCTATTACAAAATGGCATCCTTACATCAACCCCTTTTATTAAAATGTTCCTATCTCAAAGCTACATACATAACATGTGTCCTTTGAATTTAGAGCGTATTAACTACTATTTGCATAGTTTAACCGAACATGAGGTTAGAATTAAATGATATTCTATGCATCTTTATATACCGATCAAGTCTTATAAAGACAAGACAGCAGAATAAAACAAGTTGTTTTTATATACTGTGATGTTGATTGCAAGCGTTGGTACAGGTCAGAAAAGAGCTTTAGATGAGTGATTGATTAGTAAGGACGTCTACAGATTTTGTTTAAAATGACCATAGCCTAGCTGATCAGGTGTATAAATAGAAACTCACCGCCGTTAGCTATAATTCTCATAACATTAACTAAAAAAATTCACATATGTCAAATCACCAGCGGTTATTACTTGTATAGCGCACATCTTCTTTTTATGTTACTGCTATCAGCGCTATTTATCTAAAACAGGGTACTGTTATAAGTTATAGAGTGGTATGAGAGTGAAAATTTCGTTGTCAGCAGCACTATCCGGAGAATTGGATTTATAATGACCAAGGACAATACAACTATATCCCTAGACTCCAAGACAATACCCAGACCAATCCAAGCGTTCCTAAGACTGCGTTGCAGGATATGCAAAAAGAAAGCCTTCTTAATCGCTGCCAGGTCCAAGCCCATGTGTGAGAGGTGCTATGAAATCATAAACTATGAGTATAAAATGAGTGGAGGGCATATTGAGTTCATTGGAGAAGAAGCAAAGCTAGCTAGCCTCCTTCTCTGAGAGAAGACAGACAAATTAGCAAGTAGGAGGGGTAAAAGCCCACACAATTACTCATGATCAGTTATAGACAGACATCTTTGTCTTCTAAAGTCATTTCAAGAATTCTTATCTGCCAGCGCATTTTGAAGTGTCTTGATTTGCAATTTTAAACGTTCATTTACACTTAGGTTATTCTCTTGCATTATCATTCTTTTTCTATGTCAACCAAGGAGAGACACCGATACCTTGTCAAGAAATGTAATAGCGTCTCCACTCATTTGGTTTGCGAGCAACACGCGAAAGGTTGATGCATTTCAAGTAACATTGCTCATCATAGTTTTGTATTCACTGCTCGCCTGCATATTTTTGGTGAAGAAATAGTTAAATTCATCGACAGGAACCTTATTTGTTTCTCTGCTTTGGGGCTTTATAGCAAGTATTCCGCTGATTGCTGGTGCAGCCCTTGCATCTTTTGTCAACCTCAAAAAGAGTATTATTGGCTCAATCATGGGCTTTTGGTGCTGGAGCGCTCATAGCAGCTCTAACCTTCTCTTTAATTGAAGAAGCATGCATACAACCTTGTCAATGACCTTGTTCCGGTAGTTTTAGGCTTTACACTTGGCGGCATATCATACAGTATTGTCAACTACATTTTGAACAAAAAAAGCAGCGGTACAAAAAGCAGGAAGCGTTCTCATGTGAAAATGCAGGTGGTGGAAAGACGCCTCTGGCATTGCACTTATGGTAGGTTCCCTTATGGACAACATTCCAGAAAACATGGCACTTTGTATTTCTCTAGTTGCAGGAGGAGGAACTGTCAATATAGTCCTAATAGCTGCTATATTCATTTCTAACTTTCCCGAAGGTTTGGCTTCTTCTCAAGGTATGAAGAATAATGTAAAGAGCATAACAAAGATTCTCCTTTGTGGCTTGTAGTTGTTGCCACTGGAACAATTTCTTCAGCTATTGGCTTTTCTTTACTGGCAAACGTGAGCAACAAAGACATTGTATCTATTGCCTTATCTTATGTTTCTGGAGCAATCTTGGTTATGCTCGCAGAATCAATGATTCCTGAAGCATTTGAAGAAGGCGGTGAAAGTAAGATAGGACTTGCTTGCTGCTATGGCATGCTTTGTGGTAGCATTTGTATTGGGAAGGCTCGGTGGAGCATAAAAGAAAGTTAAGGAAAATAAAGACTATTAACGCCACCCCGTCAGCCCTCTCTTATTCAGGTTCTTATTTGACAGCGACCCTCTCATAACTTGTGTCGCGCGAATTTTCGATCATATTTGACTATTATTTGCATAGTTTAACCGAACTAAAGGTTAAAATTTGAATGGCAGGAAGCAGGTCATGTGTCAAGCGAATATGAGCAGAATGTAGGCAAGCTCTTAGCGAAAAAGATGGACAGGCTTGATGAGCTTATGAAGAACCCTGAGCAAAAAGCAGGCGAAATTGCAATGCTTTCTACAGAAGTTGAAACACTGCAATCGCTCTTTGAAAACTACAATCTTGGCATGAATGTCTTTCGCCGGGCTCAAGGGGGGCGATCGAGCCTCAGAGAATAGCTCCCCCACCTCTGTAATGAATTTATATGACGACTTATTCGCTTACATTACATCTCTATGCATGAAGAGAAAATCAAGCGGCTGGCTTCAATGAAAAAGTCTGCTGAGAGCGGCGGCGGTCAAGAGAGGATTGAGGCTCAGCATTCTAAAGGTAAGCTCACTGCTCGAGAAAGACTCGCTCTATTGCTCGACGAAGGCTCATTTGTAGAGCTGGATAAGTACATCACACATAGAAGCGACGACCCTACTCTCCCAAAATTTTACGGCGACGGGGCTGTTACTGGTTTTGGAACCATAAACGGCCGGCAGGTGTTCATATTTTCTTTTGATTTTACTGTTCTTGGTGGCTCACTTGGCGAAATGACAAGCAAGAAAATAACCAAGGCGATGGATCATGCCATGAAGGTCGGCTGCCCCATAATTGGCATAATCGACTCTGGTGGCGCACGCATTCAGGAAGGTGTAATGAGCCTTGATGGCTATGGCGAAATTTTCTTCCATAACACCATGGCCTCAGGCGTCATACCACAAATCACCGCGAGCATCGGTCCATCTGCTGGTGGCGCAGTATATTCACCGGCAATGACTGACTTTGTGGTAATGGTTGAAAACGTCGGCCAGATGTTTGTCACAGGTCCTGAAGTAGTCAAGGAAGTGCTCAGCCAAGAAGTATCATTTGAAGAGTTGGGAGGAGCGCGTACACATGCTACAAAATCCGGCGTCGCCCACATTATCGCTAACAACGAATACGATTGCTTTGACAAGATAAAGAAGCTATTGTCTTTCATACCGCATAACAACGCCGAAGAGCCACCAATAGTTGAGACAAACGACGATCCGAACAGAATCGATCCCAAGTTGATTAATATCCTTCCAGAGAACCCCTACCAGCAGTATGACATGAAGGAAATAATCAAGTCAATAGTCGACAATGGCGACTTTTTTGAAGTGCATGAGCTGTTCGCCGAGAATATCCTCGTAGGGTTTGCAAGGATGGGTGGCAGGCCGATAGGCATCATTGCAAACCAGCCAATGTATCTGGCAGGCGCGCTTGACATTAATTCTTCAACCAAGGCTGCCAGATTCATCAGGTTCTGTGACGCATTCAACATCTCGATAGTGACGCTTGTTGACACTCCGGGATATCTTCCCGGAACAGATCAAGAGCACAACGGCATCATTCGGCACGGCAGCAAGCTGCTATTTGCATACTGTGAAGCCACTGTGCCCAAAGTAACGTGCATCATAGGCAAGGCTTATGGCGGCGCATACATTGCGATGGGAAGCAAGAACCTGCGCGCTGACATTAACTACGCGTGGCCTAGCGCCGAGATTGCAGTCCTTGGTCCAGAAGCCGCAGTCACTATCATACATAGAAGGGAGCTAAAGAATACTCCACATGCATCTGATACAAAGAAAAAGCTTGCTAAAGAGTTTCGTGATAAATTCGCAAATCCGTATATAGCTGCTGAAAAAGGTGTTATTGATGTGGTTATAGATCCGATGGAGACAAGACCCATGATAATACAGGCGCTCAACGCTCTTGCCAATAAAAAAGAGTCAAGGCCTTGGAAGAAGCATGGCAACATCAACTTGTGATAGCAAATGTCGAAAAAAATAACCTGCATACTGATCGCAAATAGGGGCGAAATAGCCCTCAGGGTTATTAGAGCCTGCAGAGATCTTGGGATAAAATCAATAGCTATTTACTCTGACGAGGATGTCCGCGCAGTGCATGTAAAGCGAGCTGATGAAGCCTACCACATCGGTCCAGCAGCGCCAGCTCAGAGTTACCTCAATATGACCAAGATAATGGAGACTGCCAAGGCGGCTGGAGCAGATGCCATTCACCCCGGCTACGGCTTTCTCTCAGAGAATGAGAACTTTTCTGAGATGTGCGAAAAAGATGGTATCATCTTTATCGGGCCAACCAGCAAAGCTATGGAGCTTACTGGCGACAAGATGAAATGCAAAGCTGTCATGAAAAAGGCCAAAGTTCCAACGGTGCCTGGAAGCGATGGCATTGTTGAAGATATGGAAGAAGCGGCTGATGTTGCTGACGAAGCAGGCTACCCTGTTTTGCTCAAGTCAGCCTTTGGAGGTGGAGGCAGAGGCATTAGACTTGCTAACGATGAAAAGCAGTTGAGACAAGAGTTCGAAATGGCGTCCGCAGAGTCGCGTGCAGCTTTTGGCAAGGCAGCACTGTTTGTAGAAAAATACCTTGAGCGTATCCGACACATCGAATTTCAGCTCATACGCGATTCGCAAGGAAACAGCCGGCATCTGTTTGAACGAGAATGTTCTATTCAGAGGCGTCATCAAAAGCTCATTGAAATGTCGCCTTCACCAGTGGTAGATCAAAAGACAAGAGAACGTATTGGTGAGATTGCAGTAAGAGCAGTTGATGCTGTAGACTATTTGAACGCCGGAACTGCAGAATTCTTGCGTGATACTCAGGGCAACTTTTACTTCATCGAGATCAATTCGCGCTTGCAGGTCGAGCATCCAGTAACTGAGCTGGTGACTGGACTAGACCTTGTAAAGCTGCAGATAGAAGTAGCACAGGGCGAAGAGATTCCATTCAAGCAGCAAGATCTGAAGATGAGTGGCTGTGCAATTGAATGCAGGATCAATGCCGAAGACCCATTCTACGAATTTGCACCTTCAACCGGCATTGTGCCAAACTGCAATATTCCCTACGGTCCCGGCATCAGGGTTGACACCTATCTCTACCCTAGCTGCAATGTATCTGGTTACTATGACTCCCTTGTAGCCAAGCTTTTGGCGTGGGGTAGAAATTTTGACGAGTCAAGAATTAGGATGAAAAATGCCCTTGATGAGTTCATGATCGAGGGAATCAATACTACAATTCCGCTTTACAGGACTATAATGGACGAGCCAAACTTTATCAATGGCGAACTCTCAACCGACTATCTTGACCGCTTCAAAATACTTAACAAGATGAACGAGGATGCAAAGGGAGCGGCTAAAAAAAGCGCAAAGGCGGCAGTCGCAGCAGTGCTGTTGCAGTCAGAGTTTGTCAGGAAGAGTGTGACCATTCAGCAGAGCTCTGTGGCCAAGTCAAAATGGAAATTGATGAGAGGATAGAATGCAGTTCAAAGTTGGCGATCTAGGTGAGATGTTAGAGGGCGAAGTGCTACGCACCACTGACAACAATTCTGTGCTGGTCAAGATAGGAGGCAAGCAGCATATTTTGCGGCTATTGAAATCTGGGACTGACGAGTTTGAATTTTTGCTTGACAATAGTTTTCACCATGCCAAGATCTTGCACTTGGGCACTGCAGAGGTGAAGATGATGATAGATGGCCAGCCATTGGTAGTGAAAAAGCATAGCAAGCTTACAGAAGTGCTTGAGAAGGCATCGGCAATGGGGGGTGTCGGAGGAGGCGACCGCAACCTTACGAGCCAGATCCCCGGCAGGGTGGTTAACATCGCAGCAAAACCTGGAACCGAGGTTAAGAAGGGTGATGTTATCGTCGTGCTTGAGTCGATGAAGATGCAGGTGGCGGTGAAGGCTCACAAAGATGGTAACCTGAAAGAAATAAAGGTAAAGCAGGGCGCCAGTGTCGCAAGAAATGAGGTACTGGCAGTCATTGAATAATGCTACTTCTTAGTCTTCTTGAGCACTTCTTTGATCTCGCTATACTTTGGCTCTATTGTAGGATTATCTGAAATCCACCTGTAGATTACCTTGCCGTCTTCGTCAAGGATAAAGATTGATCTTTTTGCTGCATTGTAACCTTCCATGGTACCGAGTTTACTCATTACAATGCCATATCTTTTGATAGTATCGCGTTTGTAGTCACTCAACACCGGAAAGTTAAGATGGTGATTCTGAGTGAATGCCTTATTTGCATGAGGACTGTCAACAGAAATAGCAACTATATTTGCTCCGTAGTCTCTAAGCTCGTCGAGCTGATCACGAAAGGTACACATTTCTGCTGTGCACACTGATGATGCTGCCGCTGGAAAGAACGCAACGATTGTTTTCTTGTCACTAAATTCACTCAACTTGCGCCACTTCTGGTCTACATCTGGGAGTTCAAAATCTGGGGCTTTGTCACCTATATCCGGAGACGATACAAGGGATGTATTAGACATATGGCTTTGCAGATGCCGGGCTCATAATAAAAACATATCAGCACAAATATTCAAAAAATTATAGGTTTTGCTGCTACTATTACTACTTCATATACATAAGTTACCCTACAAGCTGCATAAGGCTCTTCCTTTTTAATGAAAAATGCCATTTGCCACAGTCCATCTTCATTGTTTGAAGGAAATGTATTACTAGACTAAGATACGTTATACTGCTATCACTCCCTCGCCAGCATCTCAGTGATAGAATATTCTTTGCTATGAACTGCTGCTGCTGCCGCTGCCAATACCATATCTCCACTGATTCTTTTCCATATCATGAATAAATGCAAGCAGAACATTTTCAAGAGTACTTATTATTTTGTCTCCTTTTGTCCTAGTTGCCTTTCTTGGAGCACCTGTAGCTCCAGTGTCTGTCAATTCTTTGAACTTCCAATATATCCTGATATTATCTGGCAGTTTTGGTATAACCTCTTTGGGTGCTAGAGTCATATTTACAAGATCGGGCCTGACAGCGAGCATTGCAGATGTTTCTGCCTCTCCACCGTGTCCTAGACCATCCCAAACGTCAAACAATTCTTTGTCTATTGATCCAACTAGAGTCCACCATGATTCGAGACAAGATATTACAACTTCTGGATTTCTCTCCTTGATTATTCTAGAAGCCAATTCGATGGGTGCGATGTTACCATCGTGACCATTTATTATTAGAATACGTCGTATATTATTATTCACCAGGCTTTGCAAAATATCACGTATCACATTCATCATCGTATCTGGCTCAAAGCTAACAGTCATAAAGAAGTCTTTATGGTGGGAGCTCATCCCATATGGAATTGGAGGAAAGATGACCATTTTTTTACCATAGCGGGCAGCAACTCTTTTGGCAAGTTCAAATGGCATGATGAAATCTGACCCAAAAGGCATATGGTCTCCATGATTCTCGCAAGCTCCAAAGATCAATAATCCTACAGTCTCATGTGAGATGAAGTGCTCTAGCTCATGGGCATTCATTTCTGAAAGATCATTACGACCACCATAATTTTGTTGTTTTTCGCTGCCACTCTCCACATTTCTTAGTATGAGGTTTTGTTCATAAAGTTTATGATATCGAATGATGCCCATAGTGCGAAGCATCTGTGATGATATGGTATCAATGGAGATTTCTTTTTTTCACACTCAACAGCAAGTAATATGTCGGATAAGCCTGCATATTGTTACCCTTTTGGCATTCATCAATTCTGATTCTGATTGTGCATTTCCCCGAATTGAATTGGTCAAGAAGATACATTATCCCCCAAACTTCATGCATGTCAATTTGGTCCTTGAATAGACTTCATTTAAAGGATTTAGATCAGTACATCGTGTCAAACAATGAAGAGACTGGATTGTGATATGCTAAATCGCAGTATCAAATGCTACTACTTCTAGTACTACTTCTCTATGTACCATCAAGATCGTCGAATGTTTGTTTGGTCTTTTATCTTTTCTCATCTCTCTTGATTAATTATGTCCAATTACTACCATTCACAACCATAGCTGATTAAGTTGTTTATTTGATGAAAACTACATTAAGGCTATGGCGCCTGTTGCAGATAATAGCACTAATGAACAACAAGAAAGACGCTGCCCCCGATGTGACAAAATAAGCGAATATAGTGTCGGTAATTGCCGACTGTGTGGACATGACCTTCGCTAAACAAGAGTGGGCTCGGCCCTCTTATTCATTATACTCAGCCGTTTCCATAGGCTGACGGAAATCACTCATATTATAAGGCTGTAAAGTGACGAAAGCGTTTGTTTTATCTGATGGTCGCAGGCTATTATAAGTTCAATTTAGCTTCAAAAAGAAGATTCTATTGGGCGGTCGCTGACATCCACAGCCGCCATACTGTCGTAATATGATAATCGTAGCGCACCTAGGATTCACCTCATTCTTGTCCTCGTCATTCCTAGAAATCAATTTGAATGTCTGATCTGATTAATACTCATTAGTTCAGATTGGTATTCTCATTGTTTGCTGTAATGCATATCCTTGGAAGAGCTAGAGAATGTTGTGATCCTTTAGCAATTCGGCAAGCAGGATAGCGCCTTTTGCCGATCCCATCTTTTCGTTGTGCGACAGAAGCATATACTTAATGCCGTTATCAAATGCCGTGTCCTTGCGGAGTCTTCCGACAACTGTAGTCATGCCGTCATTTATTTCTCTATCAATTCTTGGCTGCGGCCTTGTCGGATCATCGTGCACGATGATGTAGTCCTTTGGTGCACTTGGCAAGTCCATTACAGTCACATTCTTTGAGAATTTCAGCATCTCTTCCTTTACATCTTGTGCCTCTGTTGCCTGCTTGGTTTCCACAAATACCGACTCGGTGTGACCGTCAAGCACTGGAACTCTTGTGCAAGTACAGCTAACCTTGAGCGGCGCAGGAGCAATCGAGCCATTGTTCAAACGACCCAAGATCTTCTTTGTCTCAACCTGTACCTTTTCCTCCTCCTTTGGAATATAAGGGATGATATTGTCCATGATGTCAAGTGCGATGACACCCGGCGACCTTCCTGCGCCAGAAATGGCTTGCATAGACGTCATGAATACCCTATCAATGCCAAATCTATCAAGTATTGGCTTTAGTGTTATTGCCATGCCCGTTGTCGTGCAGTTTGGCAGCGGCGCAATAAACCCCTTCCAGCTGCGGTTCTTCCTTTGGATGTTCAGCAGCTCAGCATGATTATCATTAATGCCGGGTATCAATATTGGTACATCACTTTCGTAGCGGAATGCCGCAGCCGTACTTATGACGGGTGTGGTCTTGGCGAACTTAGGCTCTATTATTTTTGCGTCATCTGATTCGAGTGCGGTAAATATAAGGTCAAAATTCTCTGGCTTGATGTCGTCCACTTTGCTGACAACCATGTTCTTGATGTACTCGGGCACTTCTTCCCTATTGTGCCAGCGCAAAATGCCAGAATTTGGATCACGGATTGCGTCAACGTATTTTTTTCCAGCAGACTTTTCAGATGCGGCCACCTGTGTCAGTTCGAACCACTTGTGCTTGTTCAAGGCGATAATGAATTCTTGGCCCACTGCGCCCGTAGCTCCGATGACTGCTACTTTGAGCATATATATAGGAGCGGTTGGTGTGGTGGAACTAATAATCGTTATTGATATTTCTTATTTTATGTAGTTGTTGTGTGCTTGCACATCTGGATATATTGTACAATATGCATTGCTGATGGCTTTTCAAACTAGAGGGAGTTCATTTGTGCCCTTTCCTTATGGTGATTCAAGAAACTCAAACTCAAATTAAGTATCCAATGCCCGAAGGTTCCAATATAATTCCAACTATTGCTAACGCTCGATGTACCGTTGTCTCTTATCTTCATAGATCGCGAGTATCTTTACTCGGCGGCGCCTTCTTCCTTTCCTAAAGCCTTACCTGAACCTTCCACCTTTTTTGTTGGGCTGTCTGAGCTTGTCTTTGCAACCTCTTCCTCAACTTCAGAGGCTGCGCCCGGTCCAAGCTCCCCCTTCCTACCTTCGCCACCTCCTCCTCCACTACCCATTCCCACAGTTTCCTTTACTTTGTCTTTAGTTCCCATTACTTTTTCTTTGATTTTTTGTCCTCCACCTTCTCCTGCTCCCATAGTTTCCTTTACTTTTTCTTTGATTTTTTCTCCTGTCGAACCACTATTCATTGGAAGTATATGCCGCCGACAAAATATTAATACACAGTAGAGGACGTTAATGAAGATATATTCTATTTTTAACAGGCATTTTCTAATTACTGAATTTATAGATATTATTTTCCAGAATTCTGGTGCCGTCAAATATCCGTTTGTTCTTTAGCTGTCAACTTTCGTTTTGTGCCTTGCTCTAGAGCAAGCCAAGCCTTCAGTACGGAGTGGAAGAACAGAAATGTAATCCCTTATAGAAGAAGGAGACAAAGTCTAAGTTCTAGAATTATATGCTGCTAACGCAACAATTGAGGACTAATGTTAGCAGAGGTTTTATCACTCTAGCCGGGGCTGTTCTTGTTCTTTTCCTTATGGCAGGCGTAATACCATATATCCTCCATATATCCTCTAATCTACGTTCACTTCTTCCTCTGCTGACCTTATGTCAGTTACACATACAGCTTCCAATCCGTCATCTCCAAAGACTGGGTCTAGTCTGAATGAAATAACATTACTTACATCTTCGCCCAGCGTCATTGATACTGGTTCGCCAGTTATGCTGTCCCAGCCTTCAAATTCGTCAGTTGGTATATCGCTGACACTTGCGCTGTCATTGTTGATTCTTACCTCTCCGGGAGACTGCCAAGTAATGTCTATTACTCCTTGATCTTCGCCACACTGCTCAACATCGCCAAGCTTCAAGAAATGGTTATGCCAGATTGGATCCTCTATAAATCTCTGATCTTCACTGTCTAGTACTCCTGCGTGAGTGTGGGCAACCAGGATAGCATCTCCTTCGTCTGTAAGAATCCCGTAACCGAATGCTCCTTCGGTTCCATTAGTTGGAATTAGTAGTCCTTCAACGATTAAGCTAATCGTGCGTTCATCATCATCATCCGATATGTCAGCTCTTTCAATGGTGAGGAAGCTTTCTGCTGTAGACGCAAAAACAGGAGGTACATCAATTACGGTTCCAATAAAAACAGCTACCACGATTAAACCCAGCGAGGGGCTCTCGTTCACTTCATTATCTCATCGATAGCTATGGTTATACGAATTAGGATCTCTTCGTCTGTATGCAGTCTTCATATAGAGGTGTATGTCCTAATCCGCGGCACTC
>JBJMEE010000108.1:0-5053 GCA_045809585.1 Nitrososphaera sp.
GAATGCCCCCGACTTTTTGGCCTCAAAGACTAGGTCGGATAGCTTGCTCTGATCCTTCAATATATCTATCTTAAGGTCTTTGTGTTGCTGGTAAAACAACCATACTTGGCTACCGACTGCACCGTCTACTATGCCAGGAACAATAACTGGGATTTTGTTTTTATGGGCCCAATAAAGGAATGAGGATTCGTCAAGGGTTCTCCCTATGTGGCTTGTTATTTCATAAGTCGCGATATCGCGCATGCCCTCGTTGTACATATCGTTTAGGCATTTTTGGACTTTTTCTTCAATAAGCGGACCATAGTTCTCCATTGGAACAAGTACATTGCCAAGTCTGTGGATATTGTTTTCAAGCAGCATGCCGTCATTCATGCGAAAGTCACCAGCGTAATACCTATCATATGTTCTTGCAATATCGTGGTCAATTGCACCACATGTGGTAATGATAACATTAAACATCTTGTTCTTCAGCATATCGCGTATGATGCCCCTTGTGCCTGTTGATATTAGTGATCCAACGAATGAAAGGAACTTGGTACAGTTCTGCTCGCTTATCATATTACGGAGGATATCAACGCCATAAGCCAGATTCCTCGATTCAAAGCCGCCTGAATTTGCCATTTCGGAAAGGATTGATTGAACATCATAATGTTGCTCTATATCGTAATCCTTCACTTCACTGCTCAAAAGGTCTCTATTCGCTTTCTTTGCTGCGTCTGCCATGCAGGCTTTTTCAGATCCCCATATAATAATGAGTCTTTCTTGGATGGATTTTTTTGTAGCGCTGCCATAGCAATACTTGACAGCCATCAGGTTGTTTGCTAAGACTGGTTCTTTTTTTTGCCATTTGGTAAAGCCCAAATCATGTTGTTGATAGCTGGGTCGATATTGGCCGTAGAGGTAGAGGTTGGATAGCAAGCGCCGCCAGCATTATGACCCTAGTCACGTATAGAATGAGTCCACCCACAACTTACAAAGACAAGAGGTCGATGCAATAAATTAATGTTACACACAAGGGAAAAGGTCAAGGCTACGATCACGGGGAAGCTTCGAAAGCTCAACAACCATTACATTTCTATAACCTTGAAAAGGTCTCCCTTTTCCTGATAAGGATAGAAGTGGTGTACTTTTAAAGGAAGGATAATTTTACAGAAGGGAGTGGACAGCAGACATTCATTTATTGGAAAAAAAATTGACCCTCCATCTATTTCTGCCAACATGACTATTCCTCGCCTGATCGAGTTTTATAACTCGACTGGCTATAATGCGCGACGTCTGGCTGAAGCTGCAGAAATGCTGCAGGATATGATAGATACCAATTCGACAGTTTGTCTTACATTAGCTGGCGCAATGACTCCTATTGGTCTTGGTGTAACAATATCAGAAATGTTAGAAGCCGGCTTTATCGATTGGATAGTATCAACTGGAGCTAATGTTTACCATGACCTCCACTTTGCTTATAACCTACCAGTGCGACAAGGTCATTTTGATGTTAATGACGATATACTCTATGCAAGGCAAATAGTGAGGATCTATGACGTTTACATAAAAGAAGCAGGTACACTTCAGGCACAGGATGTTATTCTGCAAAAGGACATCAGAAGAGATACGCAGAGCATACCCCAGAACTGCTCCACAGCCGACATTGCATATGCGCTTGGAAAAGCAGCCAAGGAAAATGCAAAATATCCTGAAAAGTCGTTTGTTGTCAAGGCATACGAGCACAAAGTGCCCGTTTACATGCCGGCTATAGGGGATTCCTCGATAGGACTTAATATGCTTCCGCTCTTGCTTGAAGGCAAAGGCATTTTCCCTAATGTAATACTTGATGTAGCCGAGTCAGCTGCAATATTGTGGAGGAGCAAGCGGTCTGGCGGCCTGGAGCTGGGTGGTGGGGTTCCAAAGAACTTTTTTCAGCAAACAGGGCCAGCACTTTATCAGATATTGAAGATAAAGGAGGGAGGACAGGACTATCTCATCCAGTTGACAGACGCCAGGGCAGACACAGGAGGCCTATCTGGCGCCACCTTGCAGGAGGGTAAGAGCTGGGGCAAGATCAAGACATCCCGTAAAGGAAATGTCGTTGTATACGGTGATTCGTCAGTATACTTTCCAATACTCTGCTCATATGTCCTATCAGTATGCAAACCTAGGAAACACAAGCAGATATACGAGAATAAAGACGGTTGGCTGGAAGAAATGAAAAAGATCTATTTCAAGAATAAGAAGTGATCAGATATAACTTTCAGACCTAGCTACCCACCTGCCGGCTTTTCTATCCATCTCTATCTGGCCAACAAACTTCCCATTAGAATACACCTTGCCGTATTCTGATGAACTTCCAAACATTGCGGAGAGTAGGCCTTGCTTTTCATGGTAGCCCGATTCGATGACTTTGGCGCGTAGCTGTTTGCTTGCTTTCTTGACAATATTACGCGCAGCAGACCAGTCGCCGCTCCATGTTATCAATTCAAAAGTGCCGAACTTGACAGTTTGCATTGAATAGCCCGCCAGATTAGCTTCAAAGTTGTGGTTGTTCTTTTTTGCGTAGGCATTCATCCATTTGATTGCTTCTTGCACCTTACGATCCTCTACTGCAAAGCTGTCTGCTCCAGCCAACTACTGCTCTTTTGTCGCATTGGGTGTATTTAACATAAAAAGCTTCTAATCAAGCCCCCCTAATAACGGATATGTCATAATTGCAAGACAAGGACCTTTTTTAAGCTAGAATAGGCCTTCAAATTGAACTGAGGCAACGTTACGATAAGAGACAAGAGAGTGCGGCCGGCCTTCGACATGGGAATCCACATCTAGGTGAAAGTTGAAACGGAATGCAATTAGATAAGCTGACACATATCAAAACCAAATGTATTGGTTGAACGATGGATGGGATAATATATTTTAATAATAACTACTTTATTCAATATTGTCATATATCGAATATGGATCAAGGAGAGCCGGGCTTAGACTATAACGATGCCAATCTCAACCCGCTTGTATGTGACATCTGCAGCAAATCATTTGATAGTTTAGACAAGCTGGGCGAGCATCAAAAGCAAGAGCACGACATGTAAATACAAGTGCTTGGCAAGATTGGCGATGCGTGCCTTTATCGCAGTGGATGTTTCAACCATTGCAATAGCTAAAGTGCAAGAGGAAATTCTCTCTACAACGGGATGGAATGCGAGAGATGTCAAGGCTGTTGAGCCTCGCAATTTCCATTTCACACTGATTTTTCTGGGGGAAATAAGTGATCACGACGTTGATGGCATTAAAGAAAAGCTGGCAGCATTTCAATTTGAACCATTTACAATAACTTACACCGGAGTTGGAGCCTTTCCTGACCCTGCAAGCGCCAGGGTAATCTGGATGGGTGTCGATCCGGAGGGCGTTCAAAAATTAACTTCCCTTGCAAATGAGGTTGTAGCAAATATGTCGGAGCTCGGTTTTAAGGCTGACAAGCCTTTTTCAGCACATATGACATTTCTTCGGGCCAAGGGCAGACCACTTAGGGCGACGGAGATTTCCTCAAAATATCAGGAGAGAACATTTGGGTCTGATCTGATAGATAAAGTGCACCTCAAGAAAAGTGAGCTCACCCCATCAGGCCCCATCTACTCCAATGTTTATACTGTCGGAGCTGAGAAATGAATCAAAATGCCAGACCCTACCAGCGTAATCTCCAAAGCCGTGACTCTCTGTGAACCCTCTCGCAGTAAAGAGCGCAGGATCGCTACAGTAGCACAAGAGGCCAAGGCTCTTGTAGAGAGCTACGTTTCACAGCTCGACGATGTCGTTGAAGTTGTATTCGGCGGCTCTTTTGCCAAGGGCACATGGCTTCCCGGTCACGCCGACATTGACATTTTCGTCAAGATCAAGCCATCAGTTGGCATCGACAAATTCGAGCGAATGGGCAGGGAGATTGGCAGCAAGGCACTCAAAAACTTCGGTCCTAAGCTTCGATATTCAGATCACCCCTATGTCGAAGTAATTGTAAAGAACATCAGAGTCAATGTTGTTCCCTGCTATGATGTTGAGCAGGGCAACTGGCAGAGCGCGGCTGACAGGTCGCCTTTCCATACGCAATACATCAGGAGCCACTTTGATGACGAAAAAAAGAGGTATGCTAGACTCTTGAAGAAATTCTTCAAATCCGTAGGCATTTATGGTGCAGAGATTTCCACAGAAGGATTTAGTGGCTACGTTTCAGAAGTGCTGTTGCTCAAGTACTCCACATTTGAGAACGTCTTGCGTGCAGCGGCCGACTGGCAGGAGAGGCAGATCATAGCGGTTTGTGATTATGATTCAGATTTTATAAAGGCATTCAACAGCCCTGTGATAATTATTGACCCAGTTGACAGCAGAAGAAACCTCGGTAGTGCTATCTCGCCACAAAGTGTGGCCAAGTTCATGTTAGCTGCTAGGGCATTTCTTGAGAATCCATCGCTTGAGTTCTTCAAAGAACGTAAATATCGTCGTCGTCGTCGTCGTCTTCGCAATGGCGCAAGCAGAAAGCTGCTGCTTCCAAACGTGCTTGTAGTAGAATTTTCTCATGAAAAGAAAAGTCCAGATATTATCTGGGGTCAGCTGAAACGAAGTATAAATGCAATAGCAAAGCAATTGGAACTGGCACATTTTGTAGTACTGCGCAGCTCATGTGTCACAGACGAAACAAACTCAGCCGCTCTTGCGTTCCTGCTTGAATCAATAACCTTGCCGGCGTATACCAAAAAGAAAGGGCCCGAAATTTTCAGAAGGAAGGACACGGCTAGCTTCCTTTCAAACAGAAAAAGCAAGCCACTTGCAATTTGGGTGGATAGGGAAATGAGAATGGCAATGTTGATAGACCGCAGCTCTAGAGATGCAAGAAAGTTCGTCGGAGCACTTCTGCTCAATCATCATGAAAACAGTGGTGTTTCAAAAGATCTAATTGTAAACAAGCTCCAAATTTATAGCGGAAGTGACAGGAGGATAATAAAAGGGCTGGCGGAGGAGGTCATTAGTGAAGTTGTCTCAACAGAACATCTCATTTTCAGATGAGGAGCTAGACATA
>JBJMEE010000109.1:0-3268 GCA_045809585.1 Nitrososphaera sp.
TTGACGCGCTGGAGGATCGGGGTGTACATTACACAACGGCGGTAGTTCAAACAGGTTTTGACATAGAGGCCCCAGGATTGTTTCCCACAGGGTTAATGGATGTTAGACTGACAGATAGAGATGCAATCTTGGTTCGGGATAACCTGAAAGACTTTAGTCTATCTAATCCTCAGAGTGCACAATTTGCTGCAAAGTCATCTTTTCCAAGTCCATTTGGATCCATTAGCCTTCCAAGTTCATGGACATCGGTGGATGTCAGTTTTAACGATGGAAACAAAGCTCGTGTCGTGTCTACACATCTAGAGCCAATCTCACCATCTATCCAGATATTGCAGGCAACAGAATTACTTAGTGGTCCAGCGAATACTGACTTGCCATTGATACTTATCGGAGATTTTAATTCGGATGCTGATAGAACTGGGACAGCAACGTACGCTAACTTGATAGCTGCAGGCTTTAAGGATGCATGGACTATTCTAGGCGAGGGTAAAGGGTTAACATGCTGTCAGCATGCCGATTTACTGAATTCGGAGTCTGCTCTTAGCCGCAGAGTAGATTTGGTGATGTTCCAAGGCAATGTAAAAGTGCAAGCCGTGCAAATAATTGATAACAGCCCCGAAGAGCGCACGCCATCTGGCCTCTGGCCATCAGACCATGCTGGACTACTGTCTAAACTCAAGCTCACGCGTCTCAAGAACTAGCCATCGTCTAAGATAATATGACATATGTCACAAAACAGACCTTTGTCCGTCCTATTGGTTATACCTTCCTGTGACGCTCGTAGCGATTAGCTAGACGTACAGATTTGATTCAAATGAATTTTCATAAGTCCCGACTGGCACGCTATGATATCAGTGACACCAGTTGGATATATACGCGATTTCTGAAATAGAAAAAAAGGCGGATGCATAGGACATTCAACTGCATCCTAAATAAACTAAAAAGCAAGGACCATCAAGATTGAAATACTCTGCACACTTATTCGGCAGCCTGGCAGCTTTTGTCCTAGTGCACGGAAGCGGACATGGTGGCTGGTGCTGGCGGTTCATAGTGCCTCTTCTACGAGCTGCAGGGCATGATGTCTATAAGCCCACACTGAGTGGACTGGGCGCTAGTTCCCATCTTTTGCATGAACTTAATCAGATCTCGCTAGATATTCATGTTAGGGATGCGACAAACCTGCTATTCTATGAGCTTGCTTATAATCACAATTTATTCAATTGAATTATTGTTCCCCAGATTATTACAGTCATTCAAACCACCATTCCATAAAAGAAGCCTAAGCAAAAGGATTGATGGGAATCTAAGAAGAATGATAAGCCTAAAAATGATAATCCGATTATAAACAAAGATCTTGAATTGCTGATAACAAATGCAATTCAAGATCACTTTGTGAAATCTTGAAAATTTGGGTCGGATCGTCGTGAGATCTTCATCGCTTTTGCTCAGTCTGGATCAGCGAACTCACCTCATTCCCATCCTAATATAGTGCGGTTATACCTAAAAACTATTGCTTCACAGTAAAAATTGAAGAGGTTGACGATCAAAAAAGAACCTAAGGATATTCTAAGCCATGACAACAGATGAATCAATATAGTTATGGGCAGGATACTCAAGGGTCTAGAGCCTCAAGCAGGGACTCAGGTAATCAAGAGATTTGTCTCGCCATTCTGTTCCTTTCAGACAAGTAAACGTCCAATCACATACGACACTTCTGAATCTAAAGTTAGAGGTCTCTTTATCTGAATCAGACTCGAAGAAATAAGAGGGGACCAAGAAAAATCATCGAGGCATGATTAATTTTCTTGGTGCCGTCTGATCATTACCAAAGACGTATTATTGCATTAGTGCAATTTTTGCTCTTTTGCTTGCTTGTCCAAAGCATTTCTTAGCATCGCCAAATGCCTTTCCCGTTCTTGCTTTATAGTTTTCCATATATTTTCAAGGTCAGAATTATTGTCTTTCCTGGCGTCGTCTATGTATGTGTCAATAGCTGAATACAGAAACCGTGCCTCTTTGCCAAGCGCTATTAGGATATTGTAGGTAGAGTTCTCTAGTCTGGTTGTTTCGTCCTTTGTTCCAGATCCTTGTGAAGAAGACATGTGTTGTATTAGGGTCTAAAAAGGATAAAAAGCTTACATACTATAATTTTTTCCATTGCTGGCTAGCTGGCTGTATATAATATATTGCAAGGAGGTAAGAAAAATTAGTTTTTGTTCGCCTGTGACATGGTTTTTGATTACCGTAAATTAATTTACTTTTGATGTAGTAGTTACAACACATATGGAAAAAACAAAAAGTGAGAAGACTGCATTGCTAGTTAAGGGAATGATATTGAGATCAGTCATATGGAACCTAGCAGATTCTGCTGCAATAGTTGTTGTTCTTCTTCGCGTATCTCTCCTCTCTCAGCTCTTGTCATTTCGCCATAGCCAAGGAAACTGTAATTCTTGTCCTTTAAACCTTGAATCATTTCAATCTGATCTTGCAGCGCTTCTACGGGATCTCTTGGATGTATTGCTATCCTAACCAACCTTGAATTTTTTTGCGTAACTTCTAGCTCACACAGCTGTTTATTCTTTGCAAGGCATTCTCTGTTTTTCTCAGGAGAACCAGTTTGATCCCAATTCAGAACACCAGCATGCAGTCTCTTTGTCTTTTTGCTGTCTATGATCAATATCTCTTCTTTTCCTTCTACTAGCTTAAACCCTAGCTGAATTAGGTCTTCTATTGTAGGCTTGTTTATAGCCCAAGTAGGTGGTACAAAAACAGTAGTATTTATTCCAGCCTCTTTGAGTACATTAATGGCATTTTGTAGATGCTTTTTAGCTTCCTCTACCGAAAAGATATGAAAGTCTTCAATCTTGCCATCATCGGTCTCATGGTAATTCCCATGTAAGGCAACTTCCTGTTTGTATCCAAGCACCTTATTTACAAATTTTGGGTTTCTGCTAATGAGATTATCTTTTCTTTTCTTGAGGTAAGGAACAAGTGCTAGGTTGTAATGGATACCTAGCTTCTCAAGCTCGTCTGCTACTCGAAATATCTTCTCCGAATATTCTGGAGCTACATCATGTATTGTAACAATAGCAACAAATTTCTTGTCATCCTTATTCAATGAAAGATGATCTTCTCCTTCTTCTTGTTGCTGTTGTTGTTGTTGTTGTTGTTTTTGCCTTGTAGATAAATAAATTTCATTCACTGATATGTGGCCGTAGTTGTCATCCTTCGCTGCTTTACCTCTTGCTGTTGCTTCTTCCTCTTCCTC
>JBJMEE010000110.1:0-7106 GCA_045809585.1 Nitrososphaera sp.
GTCATCGTCATTGGCTCCGTCATCGTCATCGTCATTGGCTCCGTCATCGTCATCGTCATTGGCTCCGTCATCGTCATCGTCATTGGCTCCGTCATCTCCACCTTCGGCGATTTCGGCTGCTGCTTGTGCTGCTTCTGGTGCTACTCCTGCAGCTGCTATGAGCTCAAATGAATCAAATACCTGCCCTACTGCTGGCGATAATAATGTTGGTGCTAAACTGCCAGATGCTGCAGTTGTAGTTTGTATTGCTGGAGCAGTGCTAGTGGTAGAATTGCCTTCATAAAAGACAGCATATCCTTTTGTTGTACCTAGGTTGGGGGCTGTTGCATTTGTAGCAGTTGAAATGAAATATCCTGTTCTTATTTCATTTGGAGCAGAGTTAGTGCTGTATGCTATCTCTACAAGCCTGGATGGCACTGTTGCTATGGTTTCGTTTGTCTGGGGATTTGTAAGATTTAATCCCAACTCTGTACTCTTTACAATCTGGATGCTCCTGTAACCAACTTCCTGAAGCTTCTGTAGATGGTATGATAGAACATTGTCAGTTGTCATATTGTTGTTGTTGCTACTGCTGGTGGTTGTGGTGGGGGTAGCAGTAGTAACGTTACTAGCTGCTTGAATTCTTGTGTCCAAGTCGGGATATCTAATAATATATATCACTTCTTGAGTTCCCTGACAGTTGCTGGTACCACCAGCATCACTACTGCTGTTTGTGGTGGTGGTGCCGCCAGTAGCATTGGTAGGTGGCGCTACCTGTTGTTGCTGTTGTTGTTCCTCTGGACAGAGTTGTGCTAGTAATCCATAACCTCGTGTTGACTCTTCTAACAACGAAGAGCCTGTATTGTTCAGATCCTGAATTACCCAGCCCTGTGGCACCTGTACACTGAAGCTGTCATTTGTGCTTTGAAATGTTGTACCTGTTGCTGTTGTTCTTCTATTTTCAATTTCTCCAGACTGGCTGGTCAGTGATTGTTGCTGTTGTTGTGCGTTAATTATCGTAAAATTGGAAGCCAAAAGGATTACAGCGACTGCTATTGCTATTACAGTTAGCGCCATGGCCGTCGATGATCTTGACCCCCATAAGCGGGAGGCTATTTTCATAATGCCCATAAAGTAAGACTGCTGGGAACAAGATAAAGATTATGTGTTAATTACCCTCTAAGAATATACATACATTTAGAGATTCTTCAGACTAGTAGCAGTTAGATAATACATGTAGCGTACCCTCCTTTATCCCCCTCAGGGCTAGCTGAGGTTTTACTGTAGATATACGAGTCAATTATAGGAAATGCTGATGTCAACAAGTAGCAGCTTGGTGATTTCATATGAGGAAGACCAACACTATGATTTAGGATTGCGCTTGGAAGGAAGTAGACTCAATGGAAGCCATTTCTCAATGCCCTTAGCAAATCAGAGAGAAAAGAAGTTTTTTGATAATGGATAATGTTTGACATTTTTTAGACTGTTTATCTCTCAACTTGCTCTTATGCAGTTCAGCCTGTAAGACTATCCTGTAAGACTATCTAATACTGTTAAGTTCACTTCTGCTTACTGCTACAAGCACGGAGCGAGTGCATTTCATTAGTGAAACAGATGATGGACAACCTGGAAAGCTTACAAAAGTAGAAAAAGGTTGCATCATCATCACAATCAAAAATATTGGCCTTCCAAAGATTCTAAGTTCAAGCAAATCAAGAAGATAACCCAATAGTTGCATAACATGTGCTATTTTGGTGGTTGGAAATATAGAATATCGTCATTTTCAACTTTCTGTCTTTCCCCTTCTGCCCTTTCAAAGATTAGAATACCAATATATGGCAAGACAATAGAATAGGAAATGATAAGTGCAATGTGATGATAATCATAAGCAAGCGCACATTTCCGTGTCCTGAGAAGGGATCTACTTATGGAGACTGAGCAGGAGAAAAAGCTATTAGGGAGATGGCTATCCTCATGGGCCGCTATTGTTCTTGAATTCAAGAACCATATTGATCAGATGCCGGTGCATCCTTGAGTCACTAGAGAGCTCAGGATGAAACGCGGTCCCAACGATGTTTTTTTGCTTGACCGCCACGATTCTGTTGTTAAGCTTGCCGATTACCTCAACATCCTTGCCTACCTCACTTACGGCTGGTGCCCTGATAAAGACTCCCTTAAACGCCTCTTTGCCCAGCATGCTCATTGAAAGGTCTGCTTCAAACGAGTCGTTCTGTCTTCCAAAGGCATTCCTCTCAATGACTATGTCAAGGTCGCCCATCAATTTCTGCTTTGTGTCACCTACAATCCTGTCATATGCCCTCTTGGACAGCATTATCATACCAGCACATGTGCCAAGCACCGGCATGCCTTCTGAAATACGCTTCTTCATTACAGGCAGTGAGCGCTGAATTGCCGCAAGGGTGCTTTGCACAGTGCTTTCGCCACCCGGCAAAATGAGGCCATCAATCCTTTCTATCTCCTCGGGGTAACGCACCATCTCTACATTCCCGTCCATATGAAGCTGCTGCAGTGCCTGGCTAGTAGCAGCTACGTTTTCCTCTATGTCTCCCTGAAGAGCAAGAACACCAATTGTGACTGATTTCTTCTTGCTATTACTAGCACTACTACTCAGGCGTGCTCGCCTCTTTCCTGCATACGAAGCTCAAGATTATTTGTGTCCATGCCAAGCAACGACTTCTTTTCATCAACCATCTTTTGTGCTTCCATCACTATCTTGGGATCGTTATGGAACGTCGTAGCAAGCACAACTGCCCTTGCCCTCTGGGCAGGGTCGTCAGACTTGAAAATACCAGAACCTACAAACACACCATCGCAGCCAAGATTCATCAAGAGCGCTGCGTCTGCAGGCGTGGTAATTCCCCCTGCTGCAAAGTTAACTACGGGTAACCTTCCAAGGCGCGCCGTTTCTTCAACTATTTCATACGACACTTTCAGTTCGCGTGCGGCCTTCATCAGCTCTTGTGTGCCGCCGTCCTGATATATCGATCTGACCCTGCGTAACTCGCTGTTAACAATGCGGATGTGAGTTACTGCCTCAGACACATTGCCAGTTCCAGGCTCGCCCTTCGTCCTTATCATAGCGCAGCCCTCTTCGATCCTGCGCAATGCCTCGCCAAGATTCTTGGCTCCGTTGACAAACGGAGTTGTAAAATCCCACTTCCAGATATGGTGTTCTTCATCCGCAGGTGTGAGCACTTCACTTTCGTCGATCATGTCGGCGCCCACGACCTCAAGTACCTTTGCTTCATCGGTATGGCCAATTCTACATTTAGCCATGATTGGGATTGTTACTGCGTCCATTATCTCCTGAATTACCTTAATACTTGCAGTCCTTGCTACTCCGCCTGCCTTCCTAACATCGTATGGCAGCTTGTCAAGGACCATAACTGCTACAGCGCCGGCCTCTTCTGCAATCACCGCCTGCTCGACGTTCGTCACGTCCATTACGACCCCGTGCTTTTGCATGTGGGCAAAGCCGCGCTTCAATAAAGTGGTTCCGCGAACCATGCGGGCATTCTCTATTGTCTCTACTTTAATGCCCTTGGGTTTTGGCTCAGTGGCCACGAGAGATATTGTCATTACCTACTACAACCTCAATTGGCTCAAATGCTCTATATATTTTCTGTCGGATGTGCTCTCCAAAGATTGTATCAAGCATTAACCAAGTTTCCACTATTATTGGCAGGATTGAACAACTGAAAAAGCCTCTAAGTCGACCCCGCTGAAGATTTTCAAGCCGCGTTTCCTGCCTAGCCTTAAGCAAGTATAAGTTATGTTGTTAGGGCCATCCCTTTGCGGACTCGGTATTTCTTTGATATCTGCACATAGCAGTCTGCTATGAATTGTCTCCTTGATATGTTATCTCCATCTCTAAAGTCAAAGTACATTGCTGTGGAGTTATTTTCAATCGTAAGCACTTTAGCCGTATTGCAGTAAAGCCCACCCATTTTTGGTGTTGACTAATTGTTGCTGGACGACTATCAAGATCTATGCTGAGTAGACCTGATGTAGTTCAGAAGGCCGCCAGCTATCAGAACGTCTCTCTGCCTTGGAGTCAGATCGAGCTTGAGTGTGATGTTGTTCTTGTCAGCTATAGCTTCAATTGTTTTATTCTCTTTCTTCAGGCTGCTGACTACATTTTCTATTGTAATGGGTGCGCCCTGAGCCAGCAGCTCAAAGTCAGAGGCATTGTGGAACTCAAATGGTATTATCCCAAAATTGATTAGGTTTGCCTTATGGATCCTTGCAAAGGATTTTGCGATCACACCTTTGACTCCGAGGTACATAGGTGCCAATGCAGCATGCTCTCTGCTAGACCCCTGACCATAGTTTTCGCCTCCAATAATAAAGCCACCGTGTTTTTCCTTTGCTCTTTTTGTAAATTCAGGGTCAATCCAATAGAACACGTACTCACTTATCGCCGGTATATTGCTCCTGAGGGGCAGTATCTTCGCTCCAGCTGGCATTATAGCGTCAGTGCTGATATTATCTCCCACTCTTATCAGCACTTCACCCTGCAGCACGGACTCCATCGGCTGCCGTAGCGGAAGTGGGCGTATGTTGGGACCTCGGGATATCTGTACCTTATCCGCCTGATCTGCTTGGGCTGGCGCTACAATGGCTGAGTCATCGATTACAAACTTGTCCGGCCATGAGATATTGGGATACTCGCCTAGGTCACGTGGATCAGTTATCTTGCCTGTCACCGCGCAAGCAATACACACTTCAGGCGATGTCAGATAGACCTTGTCGTCCTTCGTGCCGCTTCTTCCCGGCCAGTTACGATTAAAGGATCTAATTGAAATCCAATCAGTTCCTGGCGCAGAACCCATGCCTATGCAGCCTTGGCAACCGCTTTCAAGCAATCTGGCTCCAGAAGCAATGATATCATATATTGGACCATCACGGGCTACTGTCTCAAGCACTTGCTTTGAACCGGGGTTAATGGCCATCGTAACATTTGAGTGCACCTTTCTGCCCTTGAGCACATGAGCAACAGTCATCATTTCAACATAACTTGAATTGGTGCACGAGCCGATGAGCACCTGATGAACATCAATGCCCTGCACTTCGCGTACTTTGTGCACGGCATCAGGGGAGCCGGGAAGCGCAATCAGCGGTTCAAGCTCGCTCAGGTTTATCTCTATATTTTCATCATAGCTGCAGCCTGGGTCTCCGGTGTAACGCTTGTAGTCCTGCGGCCTGCCTTGACGAGTCAGATAGTCAAGCGTGACTTCATCTGCTTCAAACAGAGATGTAGTGGCACCAAGCTCTGCGCCCATGTTGCATATCGTTCCTCTTTGCGGGATACCAAGGCTCTTGATACCTTCGCCATAATACTCAAATATCTTGCCCACTCCTCCTTTGACAGACAGTCTGCGCAGCATCTCGAGGATTATGTCCTTGGCAGTGACCCATGGTCTGAGCATGCCAGTCAACTTTACTCCAACTATCTTGGGCATTTTAGTGTAGAACGGTGCACCGGCCATGGCTACAGCGACATCCAGACCACCTACTCCAATTGCCAGCATGCCTGCGCCGCCGGCAGTGGGAGTGTGGCTATCAGAACCTATCAGCAATTTGCCTGGTGCTGAAAAGCGTTCAAGGTTTACTTGGTGACAGATGCCATTGCCCGGCTTGCTATAATAGATACCATACTTTGAGGCAAACGTTTGGAGGAAACGGTGATCGTCGGCATTTTCAAACCCAGTCTGGAGAATGTTGTGGTCTACATAGATGGCGGCGTGTTCTACCTTAACCCGCGGTATACCCATGGCTTCAAACTGGAGGCATGCCATGGTGCCAGTTGCATCTTGCATAAGAACGCGGTCTACCTTAAGGCCAATTTCCTGACCTGGCTCAACCTTACCTTCAACAAGATGATCCGAAATTATTTTTTGAGCAAGATTTAGAGAAGCCATTATCTCTCTAAGGTTTCTAGCGAGCAATGGATATTTAATAATATATGAGCATGATGGAATTGGTTATTATTCTGTCTTTGAATCTTGTTCAAAAATTACACTAATCTCCTTAAAACTAACTGAATGAGGGGACAGTTTGGCTATTGGGGCTGTCCTGTTGTTAGACGGTATCTGATTGCATAATCTACAAATGTTCCTATTTCTTATGATTAAGCTTATGCAGCGGTACTGCAAAGGAGAATATAGAAAAATTCGCACTGATAATAACGCATCAGATTATTTTTTATGTGTGTCTCTCTGTGTGTATAGACGAGTTTAACGCTGGTTTAATGCTGATGGAAGCAGAATTTCTTCAGCATCAGAAGCTCGCGATAATAACAATAATCGGGCAACCACTACCACTATTATTGATAATAATAATGCAAAAAAGGATCAATGTTATTATCTTTGGCGTTGGATATACAACAGCTACTAAATAATAATGCAATACCTTCCAAATATTACTAATGATCCTGCACAAAGATACAGGGTTTGCGTAAGCACAGCATTACCGACGGCAGATCCTGTCAGCTCTGCCACTCTCGATTCTTGTTGTATCTGTTACCTATGTCTCATTATCTTAAAAAAGAGAAAGGATACTTGTGATAATAGTAAAGGCGGAGGGTAGAAAACAGCAAGTTGGGCTTTCTATTTGATAGAATAAAAGATAGGTTAGCAAAGTGGTCAAATGACGAAAGTAGAGTAAACGATTCAGACCTTATCTTTTCTCTATCCTCATCCCACATTACTTTGGATACGGAGATGGGGCTCGTAACAACTGGTAGGTGTGCACTATTGATAAAAACCAACAGCGGACAATATTTTCGTGAAATGGAGCAGGAAGTTAAGAGATTCCTTGATGCCATGGAAAGAGAAGAATCTTCTGCCGTTGACCTGCATTATGATATAATTACAGATTACAGCGATCATCTATGGATAACCCTCTATGGAAAAAAAATTGAAGACCTTTTGGTAGGGTTGACAGCAGTTGGAGACTTGGTCATAGAGCGAGGTTTTTCAAACCAAATACTTGCAGCAGTTTTTCAGTTTTATAACGAGAGAGACAACAATCAAAGCTCTTTTCTGGTATATGATTACAAATGGAACAAGTTTTATCCATTTGTTCCTGTAAGCCATAAAAGAAAG
>JBJMEE010000111.1:0-5139 GCA_045809585.1 Nitrososphaera sp.
GATCGTGGATGATCGCCTTCCAGTTACCTTCTGGCACTGGCGCGCTTTCACCTAAGTTTAGCGTAACATCCTGCGGCCTCACCCGTGGCTTCCACCGACCTCTCATTGGGTGCTGCCCGCGGCCCATGAACAATCCAGGCGGCTCGACCAGCCAGTTTGCGATATCAACTTCAATTCCATCGACTACTGCCTTACCATAAATTGCCTTGAGTCTTTCGAGCTCGGCCTTTTTTGCCTGGGCGATACTTTTCTTTTCCTCTTTTGGAAGGGTCTTGTATCTCTCCTTTTCTTGTTCCTTCATCTTTCTTTCTTCATCTGCAAGCTTGTAAGCCATCGAAAAGTCTATGTCCTTTATCGTGAAGTTGTCGTTGTTGTTGTTATCACTCTTTGGCAGGAGTTTTTGGAGGTCGCTCAGGAAATTTTCTTGGAAGATAGGATCCTGGACGTAATGAGTGTCCTTTTTCTTTGCCCATGAATAGACAATTTCTTCCTGATCCCGGTTGAGCACCAGTTTCTGCCCCCTGATGGTGATTGTGATCCCCCTTGGCTGATATTCAGGGGGGAAGGCAACACCCTTATGCTCAAGTGTCTGCCACTTTGCACGCACAGCCGCAGTAGTAGCAGTAGTAGCAGTAGTAGCAGTAGTATTAGTAGTACTGAGGACTTCTTCCAATTTTATTTAAAGCCATCTATAACACTCTTAAACTTTGTCCTCTTAGATAAGGGCTCTGTCACCCCAAACCTTCTCGCCTATTTTGGTCTTTTCACCCTCCACTATCCTGTTCATTACCTCAATTGCAGCAGGCTTGTGCAAAAACTCGTTGTTATTACCGCATCGGTAGGAATAGGTGCAACGAGGACAGCCACTTTCGCTCATGCATGAGCATTCAGATAATATGCGGAGCGAGCGTCCAAAAGCGTTGTCCAACCGCTCATATAATACCCTGCTGGCTCCATTGCCACCCACACTACCGTCGTAGATGAATATTAGTCCCGATGAGCCAAGCGAAATGCCGCCTAGGTCCTGCGATGCCCCCCCTGTTATCATAGCACTTCCCTCTATTATGACGTGCTCTGATGCATGAAAGCCACCCATCTCCACGTATTGCTCATCTTCCACCCCTTGTAAAATGTGTGCCGGCCTAGGTGCTCTAAATACAAGCCCTTTTGTAACGAATTCATACTCAAGCGGCTTGTCAAACATCACTTTTTTCCCTTGTGCTACCTCCTGACCGATTTCGATGTTGGAATAGCCAAGCACTCTCTTTTGGATCTTGAGTGCACAATATGCTGTTTCTACTCCGAAAACTACTTTTTTTTCGTATATCTCTAAAATGGAGGGCCAGTCGTCTGTCAAGGCTTTAGTGTAGTAAGGATAGTCGGATGGAATGGCTACAAGCTCAGCATATGGCTGGCTGTTTAACTCAAAATGAAGCCTTTCCACTTTGTACCGCCGACCTGCAAGAAAGTATATTGCGTGTTGGTGGAGCTCTTCAAGCGCCTGCGGCAATGCTCGATCGCCTACAATCTTATTGTTAAACTTGATGTCGACCCTGCTTCCTATACCGCGTATACTATATCCATCAAGCATCTTCAATGCTTCCTTTAGGTCAGGTACGAACCTATCTCTAACCACCTTGACAATACCCTTTGAGACAAGCTTTTGAAGTACGTCCCATACGTTCTTAGATTCTGAAATCAACAACGGCCTGTCGCAGGCCATCGCCAGTACTTGGTACTCAAGTACGAACGGATTTGACGGATCAGTGTATGCCCATTCGTGATCGTCCATATAGTCTGCTGGATGCATCTTATAATACTGGCTTATTGGATCATTGCCAAGTGCGAGGAATGCGTACCCCTGCTGGCCTCGTCTTGCTGCGCGGCCGACCCGTTGAAAAAGTCGGTTAATAGGTACAATATTGGAAATTATCGCATCCACAGTGCCAATGTCGATTCCGAGTTCTAGCGTAGGTGTAGCGGATATTGCCATAAGCTGGCCAGCCTTGAACTCCTGTTCTATTTCTTTTCTGAGAGCCGATGTTAGGCCTGCACGATGCACTCTGATGTTAATTCCCTGTCGCGCTCCGTAGAATGCCATCAGCTCGGAGCTAAGATGCGAGCTGGCAAACACAATAGTTCTATGCTTTGTCCTTGTAGTTTGCCTAAGGAGGTCCAGCATCAATGACCTGTAAGATCTCAGCGAAGGAAATATTATCGCAAGGTTTATTCTTCCCCGCCTGCCCCTCCCGTTAACTACTTGCATCTGCCTACCAAAAAGCGTCTTGCAAAATTCGACAGCATTTGGCAATGTAGCCGATGCGGCGACTATCTGGAGTCTGTTCCCGGTGAGCCTCTCGAGCCTTGCAATGATGTGGTGTACATTCGCTCCAAAGATGCCTGTGTATACGTGTGCCTCATCAGCTACTAGAAATTTGGCGGTTCTGACCATGCGAGAGAATTTTGTCTTATGCATCATGTGATAGTGCAACACGTCAAAATTGGTGATAATGACATCGGGCGGCGACTCTATTACGGCTCTGCGCTCCTTTTCTGATGTGTCGCCATCTAGTACTGCTACCCTTACACCAAGTGGGTTTGCCATCTCTTCTATCTTGGGCAATTGGTCGCGTGATAGTGCCTTCGTTGGATAAATAAAAATTGCAGATACAATTCCTTTGCCAATGCGAAGTGATCCAAAGCGGGATAGGTGTTCTGCAACTTCTTGGAGAAGTGGAATGCAGAAAGCCTCAGTTTTGCCTGATGCAGTGGGCGCGGTAATTACCACATCTTTTCCCTGAAGGATTTTCTTAATCGCTTCCTCTTGAAATTTGTAAAGACGGTCGATCTTTTTTGCTTTCAAGACATTTATTATCGCCTCGTCTATCTGCACATCCTCGACCGGAGAACCAAGCTCCGGCGGAGGGTCGTCTATTGTCTGAAAGTCGACGATATAATCCTGTTGAGAGCGCAGCGTCTGCTCTAGTAGCGGATCATCCGTAGCGTTAGCGGCAGCCATCAGAGCATCTATTTCTGCCGGAGTCCGAATTATTTTTTCTTGCTGCATCAGGAGTTTGAGGTCGTCGGCGTATGCAATCCCTGCCCCCCTTTCATAGCGGTCGAGAAACTCAAGGTAAGCCTCGTCTGTGCCGCTGGCAGTAGGTACGAGTGCGCAAATATTACATTTAGAACATCGAAATATCAGCCGCCCATCAAATATCTTGTCAACTCCAACCGAATGTAGAGATCCACACTTTGGGCAGCGGTAGTTTATCAAGCTGCAGGCGCATAAACAGAAGCAAGATAATTGCTTTTCTGTCTTTCTGGAAGTTGCCAGACGCTGTCCATACCCATGCAATTCTCGAATTGATGCTTGATCTCGCTGGCCTATATTCGTGTGCCAGTCATGTTTTGCCTCAATACGATCAATATTATCCCATCATAGAAATAATATCATAGTTCTGCTAATCCCCGGGACATGAGTTCTAGATCATTCTTCATTAGTGCCTGGCTACCATGACGCTTTGGCTTCAGGATAATAGTCTCAAACCCCGGCGGCCGGATAGTTATTTGGAGACTCTTACACACTCCATAGCTCAAACTACAAGCACCATGAAAGACAGCTTATAGGTCTTGATCAAGACATTGGTTGTTATAAGAAAACCGCCAGAGAGACTGCAAAACTAGCTATAATAATGGCGTAATAGAAGCTGCCAGCTAGTTGTCCGGTCTTGGAAGCCGTTATTGGGCTGAGGTGATAGAGGTATTGCGTGCAATCATTCCATTTTATGATAAGGTCAACAGGGTGATCTCGCTGGGTAGAGACCAAGAGTACAGGCTACGTGGCATTACAGGCCAAATAACGCCGGGCAATATGATACTTGACGCCGGCTCCGGCTATGGCAACATGTCGCGTTTGGCACTTGGAGAAGCTCGCGGCAACGCAAAGGTTGTCATGTATGATCCATTGCTCGAGATGCTTGCCAATGTAGATAGTTATTTGCTCGGTTCGCAGGCAGTGCTTTGTTCTGGTGTTTTTGAATATATGCCCTTCCGCGACGGAATATTTGACGCAGTGTTATGCGGTTATTCTCTTCGAGATTCAATACACCTTCAACAGGCCATAAAGGAGATGCATAGGGTGCTCAAGTTTGGCGGCCGGCTAGTAATAATTGACCTCGGCAAACCAGACAACCTAGTATTAAGAGCAATGGTTTCTGTATATTTAAAATATTTTCTTGCAATATTCGCTTACCTGGCCGCCGGCAAAGCAGGACTGAAATTCAAAACGCTTTACGGTACCTATTTACGTTGGCCCAAGAATTCAGAGATTGAGTCCATGCTGAAGGAAAAGTTTTCGCACGTGCAGTTTGATACGGGCATGATGGGCGCCGCAGTCATCATAGCTGCACATAAGTAATAGCAGGATTGCAATGGATCGCGCAATCGTACTCATTGCAATACGCTCCGCCGTGGTAGGCGTCTCTTATGGCATGCATTCGCCCCTGGTGCGAGTATTTGCCAGGGAGCCTGTCGCAGCAGACTATTCACAAGTGGGTCTCATCGGTACGGTGAATTATCTTCCCTACATGTTCGCTCCCTTCTTCGTAGGCATCTTGTTGGATAGGCTCAACAAGTCCTATGTTCTCCTCTCCGGCATTCTACTTAATGTATTTTCAATTTTTCTTCTTTCTACTGTGCAATCACTACTAGAAATAATGCTTTACAGGGCGCTTACCGGAGTCGCTCATGCCCTGTTCTGGCCTTCATGTGAGGTTCTGATATCTATCAATCCATCAATGGACAGGAGAGTCAGGAATATTTCTGTATTTATTTATTGCAGCCTGGATTTTAGGTTTCATGGTTGGGCCCATCATTGGGAAACTAGTTCTAAACGTATTTGACTATATTACACTCTGTTCCAGCTTGCCGCTGTCATCATGGCAGTAGGGATTGTGCCATCAATACTTTTGCGCTCCTACGGCTGGCCGGCGGTCCAAAAAGATCTGGAAGTTCAAGCAAACTCCGTCGAGCTAGCTAATGAAATGGTCACACATTCAACACTTGCCGGAGTCACACTATACTATGCGATGACGTTTGGAGTAGTTCTTGCAGGTGTACCATGCGGATATGAGCGAC
>JBJMEE010000112.1:0-5036 GCA_045809585.1 Nitrososphaera sp.
TCTGCACCAGCTTCTACATGACTCACAGCGATCTTTGCTAGGACTTTTAGTGTGGCGTCATTATCTACCCTGCAGTCGTTGCTGACTATGCCGCAGTGTCCTGTCAGGTTGTACTGGCAAATGCAAACATCCGTTGCAACACTCATCGCACTACCAAAGGATGACTTGATTTCCCTTATTGCGTCCTGGACGATGCCTTTTCTGTCAAAAGCAGATGAGCCAATTGGATCCCTGGTCTTCGGTATGCCAAAGATAATCACTGATGAAATACCGCTATCAACAATTGATTGCATATGCTGCGAGATCTTTTGAATAGGCGTCACTGCCATTCCTGGCATTGATTTTATCATGCTTGGACTATCAGAAACAATTAGAGGAAACACAAGGTCGCTTTTGCATAGGCACGAGGAGGCAAATATTGCCTTGTAGCTTTCCTCGTCGCTGCATGTGTTTTGCCGCTGCAAAGGGTATCTCATTACTTGGCGCGATCTCTTTCAATATATGTTTTCACAGTAGCACTAATAATCAATCACAAAACTCAAATGACATCCAAAGGCCGAAAGCTAATATGTGCAGGATAACTGTAGGCATCCCTTCATACAACGAAAGGCAAAACATAGCAAACCTCCTACAGGCGATTGAAGAACAGCACACAGAGATATTTGAAGTCCTTATTTCAGATGATTCATCTGACAATACGCCTAGCCTTGTGCGCGATTTTGCCCAACATTCGTTGCTTGACATCCAACTTTTCCACCATGATACAAGAAGGGGCGCCGCAGCGGCGTGGAATGAAATTATTCAAAGGGCAGCTGGCGACATCGTAGTCCTTTATGATGCTGACACCATTCCTCACCCTTCATGCACCGAGCAGCTTGCATCGCACATTCAAGGCGAAGTTGGAATCTGTGCATCAAACTCTCAGCCTGTACAATCATCAGGCATAGCTGGCAGGGCGTCTGTATTCATCTCCAAATGGCTCAGGTCTGTGAGGCTTGCGCAGCTGTCTCAGTACACAGTGATGGGCAGGGCCCTTGCTATTAATGCTGAGGAAGCTAAAAAAATTGAGATACCAACTAACATGATTGCAATTGATCTTTACATGCAGTGCAAGATTCTTGAAATGGGCAGAGATGTAATTTACAATGATAGTGCGATAGTGTACTTTAAACCTGCTAATAGCGTATATGATCTAGCATCGCAGGTGGTAAGGGCAGTCAATGGGCATAGGCAGATAGAGGATTATGTCTCCTCATATGGCATTGGCTTGCCCCGACAAGTAGCGATTGCCAATGCCATAAAGAATGCTGCCAAAGATCCGCTAGGTGCCCTGTCAGTTGCAATAGGCTATTCTCTGATACTATACTACAGGTCAAAAATTGAGGACACTGACACCGCAAAGTGGCACACAGCATCAAGCTCTAAAGCATTAGACTACCAGCAACTAAAGACTAGGTTCTGAGTGACTGAAACACTTTTTATTACTGCATGCTTTTGTAACGAAACAAGCGAGAAGAGTTTACTGATGTCTGAGGTGAAAAGGCAGTTTGAGACAATCACCAGCAATGGGGTGCTGTGGATAAATATACAAAAGCCAACATTTGCGGACATTAACGCTCTTGGGCAGAAATACCCCTTTCACAGGCTCAACCTTGAGGATTGTCTCTCCAAGATCCAGATCCCAAAGATTGACCGGTATGAAAGTCATATCTTTGCAATTCTGCATTTTCCTACTCCTGACAAGGAAAAGGGCTTCCTCTTTAGTCAACTATCGATCTTTATGGGCTCCGATTATCTCGTAACAATGCACCAAGGAGACTTGAAGGCACTTCAAGAGCTGTTCAATATGTGCAAGAGCGATGAAAATCAAAAGCAGGCAATAATGGGCAGATCATCGGGCTACCTGCTCCATAAGATAATCGATACACTGGTGGATGACCTTCTCCATATCCTGATGAAGGTCGTGGGCAACATAGACGATATTGAGGATAGTGTATTTGACGAGCAAATATCGATCCCCCGCCAGATATCTCTTCTGAGAAGGGAGATAACAACCTTGAGAAGAATGGTAATCCCGCTTCGTAGGACAGTAGCTGATCTGTCTAAGGATGTCCAGCGCTTTTCTAGAGAAGATCTTGCCCCATATTTTAAAGACGTCCAAGATCACATAGAAAAGGTATACGAGGCTTTGGAAGAGGCAAAAGAAACAGTAGAGATCTACAAAGACACGGACTATATGCTCAGCCAAGAAAAAACCAACAAAATATTGGGTGTGCTAACAATAGTGTTCACGCTATCGATCCCAGCTACCGTCATTGGCACATTTTACGGTATGAACATCTATTTGCCAGGGGGTTTCGCAAGCCCTTGGACTCTGATAGGACCTTACACTTCTTTGATATTTGTTTTGGTAGTTTCATCGATTTCTGCTCTACTTATGACACTATACTTCAGAAGGCTTGGATGGTTAGGATCATCTAGGTAACGCTGGCTTTATTAACTAATGCTAAAAGGTTGTCCTCAAATCTATTTATCCTATGTCAGACACTTTTCTCGACGTCTCATAGTTGTCAAGTACCGAACTTGTCATCAAACAACTCACAGCTGTTTCTGCACTCAGGAGCTTTTCTTGAGACAGTCTCCCTAGCGCTAGAGCTAATCGGTGTTGCAATAATTCCCTACGGTGCTATAGTGACAATAATTTTTCTTATCAAAGCCGAAACCAAGAGCGTACGACAAGCCGGATAGAGTCAATACCGAATCAAGCAGCAGTTTACTACCCGTATACTAACAGGACTGGAATTTTTCCTTGCTGGCGATGTGCTAAAGACTATAATCAATCCTACCCTTGAATCACCGGCAGTTGTTGGAGCTATTATAGCTATAAGAGCGGCACTGACATACTTGCTCAATAGAGAACTAAAAGATGAGAGGGAAAGAGATGAGGATAGAGAACCTAGGGCGTAAGTAGTGACGAAGATCCTAAAACAACAACAGCAAAAAAAGGATTGATGAGGAAAGAAACACCTACTACCTTGTATGTTTTTTATTAACAACAACATCGCTGAAAGTTAGCAACTTGGGGAGCTGGGCCAGTAGCGGTATCTCACTAGGTAGCCCAATCACCCTCAGTCCAAACGCTGCAGCTTCAAGTCAGAGTGCCTAAGTCAGTCAGCCCAGCGTCAATACTGGCTCCAACAAGGGACCAACCCAGACTAACACAGATAACTGTGGTATACTAGCTGCCCTCAACATAATTCTCTGCTGATCGGGAAAAAATAATCTACTAGGATAAGCCTGTTGTGTAAAAGCGCAGTCACCTTTAATTTTTCTTATATACATTATAACTACCTGCCAAAAATAAGCTATAGGTGGATTACTGACACAAGTGCACTAACAACTACAACATCAGCATTTGCTGACGGCAATGCCATAAGTAGAGTTGAGAGAATATTTGCAGCCCCTTTGGGGGCAGCCTGTACAGACAAGCCGTCCCGCCGCATACATACAAGGACAGAACCGACTAAATTGTTCTTGTTTTTTGTGGGTGAAAAAGCGAGAGAGTCGCGTTATCGGGATAAAATTGACCCTTATAGATAAATAGTAGTTACAATACTTGTGTCTAGGATTGGCGGGCACAGGTGGCGTGGAGGCACGAGGCTATTTGTGCATTCCTCACGACAGACAATCAGGCTCTCTACTCGAAAATTGGAAAAAGAGCGACAACATTGTCGACATCTACTTTGTTACTGCAACGTTCTCTGACGAAAGTACACCTTACTTCCCCAACAAGGCCAATCACTATATTCTTGCATCCTTTACAGAAATAATCGGCATATTGGATGATATCAAAGACCACAAAATGGGCAGGTTGTCACTTATGTTCAGTTTTTCAAACCCGCTGTTTGAGCGAAGTGGTGACAAGCTTAACTACGTCTCGCTATATTTTACCAAATACACAAACGGAGATGCGGAGGTAAGTGAGCTTGCAAACGCCATTGCACGACGAGAAAGGGTCAAGAGGGCTAGCTTTGCCCAGATGAAGCTCTTGGCATCAGAGCAGCCAAAATTCACTTTTCCCTACTCTAAGAACCTCCTAATTCTTGAAGTTGAGGGAGAGAAAACGCATCAAACAGATCAAAAATACTGTGAGCGCACAAGGCGCGATGTTGCACGAATGGGTATATCACTCAATAACCTAGTCAGCTTTTCTATTCTTGAAAAATTAAAGTAAAATGTTAAATATGTATCTTTTTCTCTAGGCTTTGATTCAGATTTATGAGCAAGCCAATGGATCTTGGCGCACTCAAAGTTGGTTCATACATTATTGTCGACGGAGAGCCCTGCAGAATAGTTTCCTATGACCACAGTAAGCCAGGAAAACATGGATCTGCAAAAGCAAGGATTACAGCCGTCGGAGTGTTCGATAGTAAACCCCATCCATTCGTGGGTCCTGTCTCAACCAAAGTAGATGTGCCCTTGATAGACAAGCGTAATGGCCAAATAATATCCAAACAAGGCGCCACTCTGCAGATAATGGATCTTGAAACATTTGAAACATTTGAAACTACTGCAGTAGAAGATGAGATAAAGGACAAGATAGCGCAGAGTGAAGCGCAAGGCAGAGAGGTGGAGTATTGGAAGGTGCTTGACAGAATTAAGATAGTCAGGGTTAAAGGCTAGAAGGTAAGCCAAGGTTCATACGTTGGACTCCCAGACTTCTGGATGGATGCTGATGAGGAGTATCGGAAGAGCCGACTGATGAGATTTATCTCAGCTGATGAAGATTATGAGATCCTGAGGCATCCTCATTTATTATTATTAGAAAATTTTTCTTTCAGCTATGGTCTTGCATGTACTCAATGTCATCTTAAATAACTTGTACTCTAGACACCTACCGACAAATGGCCTTGTCTTGCGCACACAATTTAGTCACGGGCAATCATTAATGACTTTGGAAGAAGAACTTAATAGTGAACACCTCTGCCTATTCTTATGTGAAGCTAGCAGCCCTTTTTTCTGGTGGCAAAGACAGC
>JBJMEE010000113.1:0-7711 GCA_045809585.1 Nitrososphaera sp.
TACTCTCCTTGACTGAGGTACCATGACGCCTATGAAGATATCGCCCTCGCCGTACTGGCCTAGCCCTGTTTTGAAGAACCGCTGCATTATTGCTGCTTTGTCTGGCTCTGCCATACTCTTCAGCTCCGTTCTGATGTCTGCAGCCTTCATTCCTTCGTATCAGTATCAATGATGGCTATTATTTGAGGATATAGTGGACAGGCTGGTGGGTTGATTTGAACTCCTGACTTCAGCTCATCAATGCTAGCTTGCTTATAACTAGTAGCATCTTGCACTATCCATATCCTCAAAAAACTTTAAAGCTAGCATATATCACAGTAAGGGTAGAACCCTTCTAAAAGAAGAACTGATAAAGGAGCGGGCCTGTCAGGCCGTGAAGTAATATCGCTTCAAAAAGCGGATTCTTTGCTTATCTTTTTGAATGTGGTGCGAAGCTAAAAAGGTTTCTGCAAGATGGCAGCTCTTTATAGTGATGAAACAGAATGGACATGATGATAGGATGAAGTGACACTAACTGAACAGAACTAGAACAAGCTGAAATGTACTATCTAGAAATGCCAAACTTATTGTCAAACTTCTTTCTGTCTTTTTTATCTAAAGCATTGCGAAATGGTTTCCACTTCTCTTTTCCTTCCTTCCTTCTTCGTAATCCCTTCTTACTGCATTTGTTATTGACTCGCCTCTATCCCATCAAGCTCTCACACAAGCCCGTACTATGGTTTTTTAAATAAACGAGTAAGATATGCCATAGAGCTTGCAATAGCGAGGTACCCTATTATAGTAATAAGACTTGCAATGGTTGAAGCAACGAAGGGTTGATAATCCAGAGTCAGGAGCCAAAAGTGAAGAGCAGGTTTTACCGTATTGTATTCAATCTCTGCGATTGAAAGTGTGGATACAAGTTTTAGTATGACCCACTTTATTCTTGCAAATTCTCTTCTTTTCCCTTGTTCGTCAACAAACTTGTTTTTATTATCAAAATAGAATAGAATACCAAATATTACAAAGAATATGCCCGTCTCAGCAACTATCGAGATTAAAGAATTTACAAGCGGAGAGGTTGACCTTGATATCGCTTGGCTAATTCCAGCGCCAGTAAGAAATGCACCAGCAAAGCCAATAAGAATATTTCTGTTAAACAAAAGATAGTCCTTTAATTGACTACTATCCAATTAACCACCTGTCCACTTAAAAACTTCCTTAATTCTATTCCGCATCCCATTGCAAGTGCTATTCGAAATGATGGAATTGTTCTACCCATTTACTTACAGCCCTCGTCATTGTTGTCATCCCGATCCTCGATAATAATAGTAAAAATATGCTTGTTAGAGGTATCATAAATACCAAGAATTCCATTTGTCTTCAATTGCATTATGTCAAAGGGATAGGACTGCTCAAGTCTCTACCTCTTTAGACACAAAGTGAAATAACAAGAAGCAAGCCAGCAGAAGCAATTACAATTTATACAACACACACAAAAGTTGAGCGTGATAAATGCAAAAATTGAGCGTGTTTGTGCAACCTGAAGCTGATTTTAGGAATGCTGAGGAGGGGGTGGACAGCAACATAATAGTCGGCGACAGAAAAAGGGATGATGCCCACTAAGAATAATAGAAGTTAAATCTAAGAATACATTTGAATCCAAACCATAAATCTAGTTGTGTTATTGAAAGTACTGCGTATCTAGATGGATTCAACTAAAGGTTAAAAGTTTTATTTAGCCCTTATACTTAGGATAACCATGGCGAAACTGACTATCCGTCGTAAGGGGCATACAAGAAAGGCATTTACTGCAAAGCGAGGCGGTAAGAAAGTAAAAGTCGCCAAGGGGCAGGTAAAGGGCTCGACATTTAAAATCGGTGACCGAGGAAAGCGGGGTCGGGGACCTAAGGTAGTCCCGCCACTTGAGGAAGGCGCATTGGGCGGACCTGGTTTCTTTGATCGTTCAAATGAAGAACAGGAACAAATAGTATTCAATCGCGCAAAAGAGATGGGTGAAAGAAAGGTAGTAGGTGAACTGCGTGCATTGCAGGTGTTCTTCAAGACAACCGATCCGCAAAAATCAAGGCGTGCACTAGAATTGAGCAAGAAAGTAGCCGGCAGCTTCAAAGATAGAAAAGAGGTCGGTTATCCGGAAGGCTTTGGAAAGAAGCAATAGAGTGGTTCTTAGGAATACTGAGCCTACCTACATACTGCTGCTTTGCGTAGGACAGACCATCATCTTATGTCCTTCTGCACAATTTTACTTCCTCTGTGTCTACCTTTTTGTGTGTAAAGCAAGTTTGCTGTATTCCAATGAAAATTCATGTGGACCCAGCAGATGCCATTAATGACAAGACGGCTAACATACAAGCTCGCTCGATAACATTAAAGATTCTTAGTGTGCTCTTTTTGGTATGGATTCAGAAAGTCAGCATCCTGATCAGATTCCAACAGAATATAATGAAGAACAAACTCTAAGAGCAGTTCGAAAACAAAGTCAAATCCCCGGTGAGCGTAAGGAGAAAACTGTTAATGATTTTCCAAAAGCCGCTGCGGTAGGACAAATCTTAAAAGACCTAGATTTTCCAGTAGATAGATAAACAAACAATTGTATCTTCTATAGAGAAGCTGAACACTCCACAAAGTAGAGAGATCCTCCCAATAATAGAAAAGCTAGATAAGGGGAAACGATATGAAAGTGTTTCAGAAGTTGCAAATGCTGCAGGACTTGTCGAGACATAGAACAAGATGTAAAAATTTGGCTAGCCTCCCTCTGAATTGTTTCCTAGTCATTGGAGCCTTCATTCCGTAAAGGAATATTGACCAGGGATCCGTCATCATGTATGATGATGTTATCTCTTCTTCCGTTTGCATCTTTTCTCTATTTTACTCCTATTTTCACAAGAATCCTATTTTAGGGGTGTGATATCATAGCGGGCCAGCCTGGATTTGGATAAATTCACCACACCATCATTACGGCATCACAGGCCGACCACCAGTGACAGGCAAGTATGCGCCAGAGATATAGCTGCTATCATTCTCAGAGGCAAGCAGCACATAGAGTGCTGCAAGTTCTGCCGGTTGCGCAGGTCGCTTCATTGGTGACTCCTTTTCCCCAAACTGCTTTACTTTCTCGGTCGGCATTGTAGAAGGAATAAGCGGAGTCCAGACTGGACCGGCACCAACGGCATTAACCCTTATCCCTTTTTCCACGAGAAGCTGTGCAAGCCCGCCAGTGAAGTTAGCGATTGCAGCCTTGGTCGCCGCATACGGGAGCAGGGTCGGATTCGGGTTTGCGGCGTTGATTGAGCTAGTGTTGATTATTGAGCCACTACCCTTCGGCATGTGTGGCACGGCGGCTTTTGATAGGTAGAATGTCGCATAGATATTCGTCTTAAAGGTGCGGTCAAACTCTTCAGAGGAAATCTCTTCAAGGCTCTCGCGTGTCATCTGAAAAGCAGCATTGTTGACTAGTATGTCAATCTTGCCAAATTCCGAAACAGCGCGCTCGACGAGATGCTTGCAGTGACTCTCTTCTTGAATATCGCCTGCGACAGCGATGCACTTTCGTCCTTCTTTCTGGACAATGCGGACGGTCTCTTGCGCGTCTGACTCTTCGTTCAAATATGATATCAGAATGTCGGCACCTTCACGTGCGAATGCAAGCGCAACGGCCCGCCCGATACCTGAATCGCCACCAGTGATGAGCGCCGCTTTGCCTTTGAGCTTGCCAGAGCCCTGGTACGAGCTTTCTCCATAATCTGGCTTTGGATTCATCTCTGACTCTAAGCCTGGCACATCTTGCTGTTGTTCGGGATGTGGCGGTTTTGCACCTTTTTCCATTAGATTTTGTGACATTTCTAGATCATCTAATTAGTTAGTTTTCTTTGATTATAAGCCGCTCACTCATACGTTTGCTTCGATAGTGCAGAACAAAAACCATTGGTGCTCTAGCATAGCTGTCCTGCGTTAACTATATCAACTTAGTCTTTAGCGATTTGGCTAAAAGTTAAAAGCTAACTTCTTCCTATAATATCTCGGTAGAACCCTTCTAAAAAGAACTGATAAAGGAGCGGGCCCATCACGCCGCAAAGTGATATCTCACTCCAAAAGGCTGATTCTTTGTTAGCATTTGAATACCAAGGGGAGCTAAAAAGATTTCCGGTATATGCACATCTAGAAGCTTTCACGATGATGGCATGTAGGAGATATCCCCCTCATACGGTGGAATATTTGAACACTACAGCACTATTCTAGGGTAGTAATAGAGTCTCTGATTGTTGTCAACCAACCACCCCTTAGGGAGTAATGCTTTTCATATTACTTACTCATAGCTCACATATGAGTAACAACAAAAAGGGTAGAAAGATAATCGCGGCTCTAGAGGTATCGGTGGACGGCTCCATTGAAGGGCCCAATGGAGAGATGGATTGGGCTATGGCGGAAGATGAAGATAGCTGGAAAAACATCTTTGAAATGCTCTCCCACATTGATACACTCATCCTGGGTAGGAGGATGTATCCTGGCTACGAACAGTACTGGCTTGCGGTTCTGGATCATCCCGATGGGGTTTTACCCTTCAGCGGCAGGGTTGCTTCAAAGAATGAAATTGATTATGCACGTTTCGCCGATAGAACGCCGCATATTGTCCTTTCCAAAACACTGGACAAGGTATCATGGAAAACGTCGAGGATCGTTAGAGATGTGGAAGAAATCCGGAGACTGAAACAACAATCAGGCAAGGACATATACGCAGTCGGCGGTGCCACGCTGGTTTCCAGCCTGATGAATTTGGGCTTGATCGATGAGATCCAGTTATTAGTCAATCCCCTTATTTTGGGTGGAGGTAAGGCATTGTTCAAGGATGTCAAGGATCGGCAGACGTTAAAACTTGTTCAGGCTAAACCGTTAAAATCTGGCAAGGTCAGCTTGATCTACAGTACGCAGTCAGAAAATATATGATGAATCAAAAAGGAAAAAAATGATTTTGCGGTATCCCAACGGTATCCCAAAAAGAAATCAGCAAAAGCACGGAAGATTATGATAAGCACCGATTCGAAGTATACAGAAATAACATGTTGCGATTGGATGAGATGCTAAAGAAACTGTGCACAATTGCAGATCCGCCAAAGACAGACAGTAAAGAGAAGATAAAGGCAATTATGTAGATTGGTCAGTGCTTAGTGAGAAAGATATTGCAGTTTATTAAAAATGAACTATGTCTTATTGAGCCAGTGAAGGGTATATAGCATTTAAGCGGTGGTCATCTTATCAAACTAGTACTTCAAGTTGGTAACTATCATACGCTATCGTTCTAATGCCAAAGGACGAATGATGGTTTGTATGAAGGATGGACTAAAACGAGCTCAAGTTATCAAATCTAAAATATCTTCGCTCTCTTAGTGGTTTTCCCTAATCTGATTAATATTGTATTATTTTATACTATTCTGACTCTTCTCAATTACTAGCATCTCAGGAGAGGCAGCGTTCTCGGGTTCAATCTCGGAACCATCTCCCCAACATCATCTGATGCATAACTAAAATGTCGCAATAATTTATTAGTAAGTCCATATTTACTGCTAGGTATGCATGAAGAACCAATGGATGGAGAGGCCCCTCGATGTGTACTTACCCGTGTCTGGGGAGCACTTGGAAGACGTTGGTCACTCCATATATTGTATATTCTCACTACAAAAGAAGTGATTAGGTTTAACGAATTGAAAAGATCACTGCCAGGCATCAGCAGCACCGTTTTATCAGAGCGTCTACTGGAACTAGAGCGTGAAGGTTTGGTTACTAAAAAGATCTTTCCGGAAGTGCCGCCAAGGGTTGAATACAGCATGACTCTTAGGGCAAGAGAACTTAATGTAATATTAAAAGAGCTGGGCCACTGGGCAGAAAAATGGAAGAGCCCAGTAAGCATGAAGACGCCCTCAATGACTGCGCAGAAAAATACCTAGCGCAGCAACTGAAATTACTTATCCTGCGCTATGACTAAGCCATGCTGATCTGAAAAGTTGGTATATTCTCTGTTGAGCAGTTGACACCTTTTGCCACGTATGTTTATCATTCATAGGCTTATGTTGTTAAGCATTGAGTCCACTTTTTGAACGTTTTTTATTTTAGGCGGGCCCGTCGGGATTAGCAGTGATATCACTCCAAAAAGAAGATTCTTTGCTAGTCTTAGTAGTCTAGGGGAAGCTAAAGAGGTTTCTGCGATGGAATGCTGGAGGGATTTGGATAGAAATTCATTTGAACCTAAAGATCAATGATTCATTGAAACTGATCACCTACAGTAGAGGATAGTTTCGTAAGCATTAAGTAAAATAAGTCCTCTTACCAAAGGCATAACTGAGTTGGTAAGATCCAATCAAAATCAAGACAAGTGCGTACGATCTTTTCCTGTTTATGTGATGGTTATTTTCGTTCTAATTACAATGTCCTTTAATATTGCTGCTGGTACTGCTCCTGCAGCACCATTTCTACTGCAGCAGGTATGGGCGCAGATTCCATCTAGCAATGATGGAGCAATAGTGGGAGCTGATGAGGGAAGCAATAATAATAACAACAACAGAAGCCTTACATTCAAAGAACTCTTTGCAAGAGCCAAGGATTCTGTGGTTCAGGTTACAGTCAGTGGAACGCCTTTGTCCTTTGCTAATAATTCCGCATTTGGCATAGGCTCAGGATTTGTTTTCGACAGTCAGGGTCATATTGTAACAAATAATCATGTAATATACGGCGGCAGCAACGTTACTGTCACATTCTCAAATGGGACAATTTACACAGCAGAAGTTGTTGGCACTGACGTGTTCTCAGATATTGCGGTGCTAAAATTGGACTCCAAGGAAGAACAAGAAACCACACAAGGCGTGGAGAAAGGATTGATCCCTCTGCCCCTTGGAAATTCTTCAATGCTTTCAATAGGTGAGGAGGTTGCAGCTATTGGAAATCCCTTCGGTCTGACTGGCTCAATGACTACAGGCGTTGTCAGTGGTTTAGGAAGACTTCTTCCCATTCAGACCACAAATATTACCACAATACCTGGAGCCGGAGCGTTCTCAATTCCCAATATAATTCAAACAGATGCGGCAATCAATCCGGGTAATTCTGGCGGGCCTCTGTTAAATAAGAATGGACAAGTAGTAGGATTGAACACCGCAGGTCTTTTGTCAGGACAATTTTCCTCAGGAATAGGATTTTCAATTCCCTCTGATACTCTTGGAAGAATTGTCCCTGCCCTGATTGCGAATGGGACATATCTACATCCTTGGATAGGCGTCGCAGGACCTGATATTATACCTGAAATAGCGTTGGCACTTGGCCTAGGAGAAGCAAGAGGGTTTCTGGTTACGGAAATAGCACCGGGCAGTCCTGCAGATAAGTCCGGAATACGCGGCGGAGACATGCCTGTTACGAATATCACTGGGTTTGAGGAGCTACGGCTTGGTGGGGATATAATCATGAATGTAGACGATCAGAAAGTAAACAAAACAGATGATTTACTCTCCTACATTGAAACAAACAAGCAAGTCGGAGATACAGTGACTATGACTATTCTAAGAGATGGTAATTTGATCGAGATCGACCTTGTGCTTGGATCCAGGCCGATAGGCTAACTATAGCGCGACATATAATATTTCATCCAGAGTTAATTGAGATAGCGAAGCTCAATAAAATAGAAACTTGTGCAAAAAGTGGATTCTTTGCTAGTCTTAGCAAATGTAAG
>JBJMEE010000114.1:0-11228 GCA_045809585.1 Nitrososphaera sp.
CAGCAGCAGACACTAGAACGCTGTTAATTGGCTTCCCAGAAGGCACAGGATCAATCGATGTTATAGGTACTTCCGTAATTCCAGAATTCAGCACAATAGCTGTAGTCGTGCTAGCTATTGCAATTATTGGAATCGTCATAGCAACTGCAAGACACGGCAGGTTCAGTTTCGACCCAAGAATGTAAAGATTTTTTCCACTCTTTCTTTTTATTATTTGAAAATGCCTTACCGAAAGGTATTGTTGTTGTCCTTGCGAGATGGGGCCTTCGGAGGGATTTGAACCCTCCTCAAGCGGTCTCTGCCGTAAGTTGAGAAATCGGCCACAGCCGCCTATACTAACCAGGCTATACTACGAAGGCCAGCCAGCAAATTTGCAACAACTACAGTATATAATCGTTCGACCATCATCTATTTGGAAGGATGCCGACTCGGACAGTTTCAACGCCTAGGTTCTCAAGCCGCTCTGCAAGGCCGTTGAGGCCTATTGAGTCACCCCCTAGGTGTCCCATTACTACAAGGTTACCCTCCAACTTTTCTTCTCTCATTTTCATCAGCTCGCCATAATCTATATGCAGATAGATGAGTGTAGAAATGCCATGCTGGAAGTATGCCTTAGCAATATTGAAGCCACCGTTAGTGCCTGCCGCCACCACCAAAGTCCAATGCCCTGCTTTGTTGTTTTGATCGCCAAACCTTACTCGCACCTTGGTTGCAGCATGGCGGAATTCTGGGATCTTGCTAATGGATTTGACAATATCTGATACATATTCTGTCCTGCTGGCTTTGATGGCGCGCAATATAACCTGTCGCATGTATTCGTCACATGGCTGGTGGATATTGACAAGCGGCATGCCAAGCGCCTTAGCAGCTCCGACAACATCACTGTAAATGTCAGCATGGTTACGTGTCTCGATCCGTTCTTTGAGCTTCTTAAGTGCCTCTCTTGCGATTTTTTTTGGAACACCATGCTCTACCATATAGTCTACATGCCTATCAAATACCTTGTAAAAATTCACTGAGGCAGTACCAACGGGGTGGTGAGCAATGACTGCATCACACTCAAGTTGCTTTGCAAGCATCAGCTCTGCTGTTCCTATATCTATCCCGATCAGCACTTTGCTTATATTCTTACCCTTTACGTGCACGGCGCTGTCTGCCGGCATTTTCTTCCAGCCTGCAAGCTCAAGTCCCACTTTCATTATTGTATCTGTGTCTACAGCCACGGCTACCAGTCGGCACAGTGAAAAATTTAAATCTGATCTACCAGGCATTACGAAGCGGACATGAGCTGCTCAGACGAGCACGTATCACACTCTATGCACGACAATCTCATCCAGATCACACCACAGCTAAAAGCAAGGTTGCAGAAGGCCAAATACGGGGTCTACAACCACTCTGCAGTAGAGCTGTGCCACTGGACAAAAAAGTCGTTTGCTGAAGAGGGCAACTGCTACAAACACAAGTTCTATGGCATTTCTACTCACCAATGCATGGAGATGACCCCAACTGCAATGAATTGTGAAAATAGGTGCATTTACTGCTGGCGTCCAACAGAGTTTTATGATACGCTGCAGATGCCAGAGGAGTTAGTCGACGAGCCTGACATTATCATTGAACAATTGATGGTTGAGCGAAAAAAGCTAATAAATGGCTTTTATGGCAACCCTAAGAACAATAAGAAAAAGCTTGATGAATCACTGCTGCCAGCCCATTATGCAATCTCATTATCAGGCGAACCCACGATGTACCCTAAGCTGCCGCAGCTGATAAAATATTTAAGGTCGCTCAAAGCAACTAAGTCAATTTTTCTGGTTACAAACGGGCAAGAGCCTGATATGCTAAGGAGGTTGGCTGCAGAAGACGCACTGCCCACTCAGATTTACCTATCTACTAATGCGTCAAACAAAAAAATGTTCTATCAGATAAACCGTCCTCGTCACCGCGACGCATGGGAGCGCTGGTGGGAGAGCCTAAGGTTACTTGCAACCCTCAACACCAGAACTGTGCTTCGAATGACTCTGATAAAGGAATACAACGACAGCTGCAATTTTGTCAGTGAATTTGCAGATATGATGGCTCAGGGTAACCCTCACTTTATTGAGCTGAAATCTTATATGCATATTGGTATGTCGACCCAGCGGCTAGAGCAAGACAACATGCTGGAAATGCATGAGATAAGGAGCTTTGCAGCAAAGCTGTGTGTCAAAATGCATTCATTCAAAATAATGGATGAAAGCGAGATTTCAAGGATAGTGGTACTACAGAACGAATTGCGCTATGTGGACAGGTGGATTAAAGAATACAGGGTTTCAATGTCAGAGCTTTAGGTACCACTGTGCAAATTTTTCAAGTGCTATTTTGCGATGCGAATATTCATTCTTGTTTTTATTTAGCTCTGCAAATGTGAGGTCGGTGCCATCAGGAACAAATATAGGATCATAACCCCAGCCACCACCCTCGGCTATCCTGTAAGATATTCTGCCGTACACTCTTCCCTCTGATATTGACAATATTTTTCCATCATAGAAGGCGATCAGTGAGCGGAAGTAAGCTGATCGCTTGGCTGACCCGACAAGTAATTTTAGTATGCCATCATTTCCAAGGGTCCTGAATACAAATGACGAATACTGGCCGGGAAAGCCGCCAAGGCTGTCGATAAACAGGCCGTCGTCTTCGACGATGACTCGCCTCCCCACTTTTGTAAATGCCGTTTTTGCTTTCTCCCTTGCTATTTCCTCAAGCGAGTCTGACTGGATTTCAACAAGGTGGATTTGCGAAAAGTCAACGGAAATCTTTCTGGCCGAGAGTATTGATTGTACTTCAAGGAACTTATTTTGGTTTGTGCTTGCAAACGTTATGTTTTCCATGATCTAAGTCATCCTAGCATATCTTCCGCGCTGCTCTATCTTCCTGACATTTTCTAGAATTTTATCTGTCTTTTTCCTACCAGCAACACTAGCATAACCTTCTACAAAGCGAGGAAGAGCTTTTTTTATTCCTATGTGTGCACTGGTAAATACTTCTTTTATAAGTCTGATATCGGTTGCCATATCTTCGGTTCGCTCTGAATAGTATGAAAGGCCAAAGTCTAGGAGGACAAGCCTTTTGTTCATTACAAAATTTGAAGTCGTCAGGTCGCCGTGAATAATGTTGCTTGCGTGCAGCAGTGCTGCACAGCAACCTATCTTGTAGCATATGTCTGGCGTTAGCGCGTCTCGGATGTTCTGCCCTTCAATAAACTCCATTATTATTTCAGCCTTGGCAGGGTCTACAAAATATACAAACGGAGTCTTCACACCTGCGGACTTGGCAGCAGATATGAAACCTGCTTCATGTATCGTCCTATGCTTTCGGATTGCAGAGTCTAGCTCTGGATGGCGGTAGGACTTGGGTGAGCGCACTTTGGAAACTGCTTTCTTGCTGTCCCACTCTACAATATAGATGTCGGCTTCTGCTCCCCTTTTTATCAGCAATGGCTGCAATAGTAATATAGGCTCTACAGTGAAGATAAAAATGTGGTGAGTTTCCACCCAGCACCGGGCGAAAAAATACTCCTTGACGAGGACTGCTCTGAGGACAAGCTCAGAAGCGGTATACTCGTGCTGACTGACCATAGGTTGGTATTTCAAAGGACGCAAGGCAGAATAGCAACTCTTTCAAAAAAGGAGACTGAAGTTGCTCTTGACATACCGCTTGATAAAATATCATCCGTCAGGTCTGAAGGGTTCCTTGTGAAGAAGCTGGTGGTAGTTGTATCAGGAGACCAGATCTACAAGTTTGGTGTGTTCAATAATGGCAAGTGGGAGCGCCAGATAAAGCAGATTACTAGTGGCGCCAGCTGACATGCACAGTGTCAAGTCTCCATGACTGCTGCACAGTTGACTCTTCCACTCGAACACTCATTTTTGTAGCCATATACTCCTGCAAAGCAGTCCACGCGATCTGGGCACCATTGTCGCCGGCGAACTTGATCGGGCATACAAACAATTTGGCATCTTGCCGGCTGCATACACTTTCAAGCATCTGAGCAAGCCTCTTATTTGCTGCTACTCCACCTACAATCATCATTTCTTTCTTGCTAGTGAACGAAAGGGCCCGCTCTACAGCCTCTGCCAACATTGCAAATGCAGTTTCCTGCAGGGAGTAGCATGTATCTGCCAATTCTGTATTGCATGAAGCAAGCTTGACTACTGCAGTCAGCAAGCCTGAGAATGAGACGTCGTTTCCTTTAATGATGTACGGGAGCTGCAAGTATTTTCCAGCGGACTGACTTGCTAATTGTTCGATCCTGTTGCCACAGGGGGACGCAAAGCCAAGAGCTCGGCCAAATTGGTCGAGCAATTGTCCTACAGTGATGTCAAGTGTTTCGCCAAATACGCGCCAGCGGCTATGGGAAAATGCAAGCATCATGGTATGTCCGCCTGATACTAGCAGCACAAGCGGGTCGGAAGCGCCTGTGAGTATCGCTCCAAGCTCGATATGACCAAGGGCATGGTTAACAGGAACAAGTGGCTTCTTGTAAAATCCTGCAATTGTCCTTGCCACTACTGCACCAACGCGCAGACATGGCCCAAGACCAGGTCCAGCGGAGTACCCGACAATATCTATGTTCTTCATTGTGACATTGGCGGATTTTAGCGCATTTTTTAAAATATCTGGCGACACTTCCATGTGGTGCCGTGATGCTTCGCGTGGATGGATGCCGCTTCCCTCGGGTGCCTTATAGACATCACGGGCATCAGAAAGCATATTGCCCCTCGAATCAACCACGGAGCACCCAAATGTATGCGCAGTACTTTCAATTCCAAGGCACAGCATTGTTATTATCTATCATCCCCTGCTTGTCGCTGATGCTATCTTAATTACGTCACCACTTTTCAGTCGATGGTTGGCCCCGATCCTCTGTTTTGTCCTTGCGTCAACTGCATATAGAAAGCCCTTTGCCAGATCGGCGTGTATTGCTTCTGCAAGGTTTTTGGCAGTTGAGCCTTCAGGCAGAAGCCAGACATCAGGCAGAATATTCCCCTTCTTGTCTGTGAGCTTAAACTCGTCTTCCACAGGATATACCGCCACCATGTGAAGCAGCTTGAAGCATGCAATATTGATAGCTTCCTGAACTCCAGTAGAGCCATATTTTTGCATAAACATCTTGACAATGTCAAGAGCCTTTAGTTGCTGGGCACTTAGTACCACCTCAGGCTTGACATCAAACGAATCGTCTCCAGGCAGGTAATGCAGAATGCCTTTTTTGGATGCCTTTCTCAATAGCGCTTCAGCTTCTGATACACATGGAACCAGCTCAAGGCCACTAGCTTTCATCTTCTCGATATTTTCATCCGCCGATGGTAGGTCAGCTTTGTTTGCCGCTATCACAAATGGCTTGGCTCTTGTGCGCAGCATTTTGCAAAATTGGAGTATGTCGTTTTGGCTCCATGCCACAGGCTTTTTTAAAGCTAAGCCTGATGCTTGTATTGCATTTGTGATCGCCTGCTCGCTTATTGCAAGACCCGATAAGCGCTTTGCAAGCACCTGTTCCAGCTTTTGACCTTGGCTCTCGGCTTCACGTGCAGTCTTACCCCAGTCTCTTCCAATGATCGATTCAAGCCAGAGATCAAATTCCTCTTCTACAAACTGGATGTCAAATATCGGGTCTCCGGTTCCAGCTCGAACCGGTCTACCATTGTTATCTGTAGAACCAGAAGCATCTATGATATGTATTAGAGCATCGGCCTGCCTTGCATCATCAAGGAACTTATTACCGAGCCCCTTGCCTGCATGTGCCCCTGGCACAAGGCCTGCTATGTCCACTAGTTTTACAGGAATGAACCTGTTGCCGTCTATGCATATCGAGTGGATAGGGTTATCCAGGACACCAAACTCTCGACAGACGCATTTTGTTCGAGCGTAAGCTACACCTACGTTTGGCTCAATTGTTGTAAATGGATAGTTTGCAACAGGAACGGCAAGGTCAGTGGCTGCATTAAAGAAAGTGGATTTGCCCACATTGGCCTTACCAATCAAGCCTATTATCATGTAGAGGAGACATTCTTTGTTGGCTCATCCCGTCATTAATGTCTTCTTTCGAAATCTAATAAAATGCAAGGATAGTAATATTAGAGCCTTGAATAAGGAAGCGGTCCAGCTGATCAAGAGACTAGGCCTTAAAAAGCACCCAGAAGGTGGTTACTTCAAGCAAACATACGCTGCAGACATAATAGTAAATGTTGTTGGGTATGACCAGCCCCGATACATTTCAACAGCGATCTATTACCTGCTAGTTGGTGACCAGTTTTCAGCTTTTCATAGAATTAGGTCAGATGAATTGTGGCACCACTACACCGGCGGCTCGCTAACACTGCATACGATCAATAACGGAAAATTGTCCAAGATCAAAATGGGAAAGAGCAGAGGCGAAGCACCCCAAGTTGTTATAAAGGCAAACACATGGTTTGCTGCTTCACTCAACGACAAGAAATCATACTGTCTGCTAGGCTGTACTGTATCGCCTGGCTTTGACTATCGCGATTGGGAACTTGGTAAAAGGAATGATCTTATCAAAATGTATTCGCAGCACAGTACGATCATCAAAAGGTACACTACCATTGTTTAATAGTCAAAAGCTCAATTCTGATCCCGTTGCCTACCATAACTCCTACGAATAGACCGGCAGCCGTATGCATTGTAAGCGGAGGGCTTGATTCAGTGTGCTATGCCGCTTCTCTTGCAGCAAACGATGGCTATGATTTGTATTTGTTGACGTTTGCATATGGCCAGCGAGCAGAACGTGAAATTGAGCGATCACGCTACTTTGCCAAGGTGCTGAATGCAAAAGACCACAAGGTAGCAGACATGGGCTTTATGAAATCACTCTATAACAAGAGCAATGCCTTGACAGACAGCAGACAAGAGCTGTCACAGGAGTTTTCGCAAAGGTTAATCGTTCCCATTCGCAATGCAGTGTTTCTTACAATAGCTGCTGCATGGGCTATGAGCATCAATGCCAAGGTTGTTGCCTATGGGGCACACACCGGTGACACTCTGCACTACTCGGATTGCCGGCCTGTATTTGCCAGCGCAATGAGCGAAGCGCTCAACACAGCTGAGGCGGACAGCATCCTGTCTGGCGTGCGGCAGGAAATAATGATACTATCACCGGCTGTCATGGGACTTGACAAATCTGCTTTGGCAAGGACAGGCTACAAGATACTGGGCGACAAGATATTCCACACATGGAGCTGTTACTCTGATGGAATCAAATCGGACAGTGATTATTTGCACTGTGGTTGGTGCGAATCGTGTATAAATAGGAAAAGTGCATTTACCACTGCTCAAATAGAGGACAAGACTGAGTATGCAACAGAAAACCACATCGGGCACAACAACGAAGCTAAGTGAAATATTCACAAGCATTGAAGGAGAGGGCATACTTTTTGGCACCAAGACAATGTTTGTAAGGCTGGCAGGCTGTCCCTTTAAGTGCCACTGGTGCGACACACCTTATGCACTCTCAATGGACAGCGGGATTGAGTATTCTGTTGAGAAGGTAAAGGATATTATCTCAAAGAGCCTTCAGCCAAACACCTACAAGATCAATTTCACAGGTGGCGAGCCACTAGTGCAGTACGAAGCAGTAATAGAACTGGCAAAATTCGCCAGACAAAAGGGCTTGAGAGTATACCTAGAGTCGGCTTGCTATGACGCTATGAGGTTTGCCAAGGTCTTGCCATACATTGACATATGTAAGGTTGAGCTCAAACTAAGAGATTCCAAGATAGTAAATGAAAAGCAGTACGCTAACCTGCTAAAGAATGAGCTCGAATGCCTGAGGCATGCAGTTATCAACTCCAAAACTACCTATATCAAAGTAGTTGTAACAAATTCGTCAAACCTTGGGGAATTCAACGATATAGTACACGAAGTATTCAGAATAGCCAGGCCGACCGAGCTAGCAGGATTTATAATACAGCCAAGTTATAGAGTTGACGAGCCAACGTTGGATGTGCTTTTTGGCTTTTATGATGCTGTTTACCCTATATACGATCAGGTGCGCGTCGTACCGCAACTACACAAGATTATAGGAGCCAGGTAAGAAGAAAAAATTGACAACAGACAAGAAAAGTATCAACAGGAAAAAGGTTGCCAGGCTCATTAGGCAGTTATTGATAGAACTTGGCGAGAACCCCGACAGGGAAGGGCTTACCGGTACTCCAAATAGGATAGCTGGAATGTATGAAGAGATATTTGGAGGTTACAGGATGGATGCCCAGCTAGAGGTCAGCTTTTCAGAAGAGACAGAGGCCGTCATTGCAAAGGACATACAGTTCTACAGTATGTGCGAACATCACATGCTGCCATTCTTTGGCAAGATACACGTTGCCTATATTCCATCCGGCAAGGTGTTTGGTGTATCGAAACTGGTGAGGCTTGTCGAAAAGTATTCTCGGCGGCTCCAGATACAAGAGCGGCTTACAAAGCAGATAGCTGATGAGCTCGTACGAATGGGAGTAAAGGGTGCGCTTGTGATAGCAGAGGGCGAGCACCTTTGCATGAAAATGCGGGGCGTCCGCAACGACAGCTCCATTACAACTATAGCACATCGCGGAGTAGTAGAGCAGAAAGAGCTCCGCGAACAGGTGCTGGCGCTCATCTATAACCCCAAGTCAGAAATTTCTAGGCTATAAGGATCAGCTACTTATTCTTTTTACAAAAATAAGTTCTACATGCGATTCGACCAGTCACAATATCATCAGCCATTTTTTATCACTGTCTGCATTCTATTGTTGATACCGATCACGATTTCGAAACATGAATGAGGGTACGAATATATATTGTAATGGTTCTTACGTACAGAAATTCGGTGAGAATTTCTTATTAACTTTTCATCATACAGCTGTCGATATTGGTCCTGTACCTGTGCGAGGACTTGTGCAAAAATATTTACATAGTATCCGATGCAAAGTAAGGAGGTAATTAGCAGCGAGAGACTCATATATAGACTGCATAATATGTGGCTACAAATACGACTCATTGTTATCAGCCTGCCCACGGTGCGGCGTCCTAAACAGTTTGGTTTCAGTGCCTATACCACCACGAAAGAAGAAAAGTGCCGCTGGCAAAGTAGCGACCAGCATAGTGGTTGCAATAGTTGTCATTTCAGTTATCATCTTGCTTGCTCCCGCTCTTTCCAACTTTATAATCCAGCAGAAGGACAACCCGGCAATAACAATTCTGCAGCCGTCTAGCCAGCAGCCTAGGACTGTACCCCGCGAAGAGCTTGTGCAGCATGTACTCGACAGGGTAAACAAAGATAGAACCGACAAGGGCTTGCTTCCAGTAAAGCTGAGCTCCAACGAGGCTGCTCAGATGCAGGCAGAGGATGTTTTCAGAACCAAACAAATATCTCACTGGACTACAAATGGGGAAAAGCCCTACATGACCTACACCCAATATGATGGGGAAGGCAGCGTGCAACAAAATGTTGCCATTGCTGGTTTTAGTCCAGAGCAGTATGAGCAGTGTGTGACCAATATTCTAGTGGAGTGTGAAAAGATAGAACCTCTGTCCACTATCGAGCAGCTACAGAATGAGATGATGTACAATGACAATGAGTGCTGCAATGATGGCCACAGGAACAATATCCTAGATCCACACCATACTCACGTGAGCATCGGCATAGTCTATGACCAGTACTACCTTGCATTTGTCCAGAATTTTGAGAACAACTATGGCCTTAACGTAGACGTGGAGAATAGCGAGATTGAGGTCTCAGGCACATTATTGGACGGACAGCTCGACCATATTGCAATATATTATGATGAAATGCCTACTCGGGAAGTTTATGAGCAGAACAAGGACTTATTATCCTATTCTGCGGGCGAGCTTGTAGCAATGGTAGTTAAGCCGCTGCCGCCTGGATACTATTATGAATCACCACAGGGCTACAATCTGATCGAAGCCAATAGGTGGGATGATCAGAGGGACTCTGTTGATGTCATCTTTGATCTTGCAGATGCAGTAGATAAGGACGGCGTCTACACTCTGTTTGCACAGGTTAAGGACGGCGAAGAGATGTTTGATGTGACATCATATTCAGTTTTTGTTAATTCAGAAGAAAATAATTAGTAAATTGGATCTGCTTGGAAACTTAGGATGATAAGACCGTCAGCTATAATGGTGCGATGTTAATGACTCATTACCTTGCTGTGACGAACCGCCTTAGCATCTCTCTTGCAGCAGTTTCTGTTGGAGTGATTCTGTTTACACCCATTGCAGGGCAATGCTTGCTATCCCACTAATGACAAACTTCACACTGCATAGAGTTATCATAGAGATATGGTCATGTAGACTTGATGCTGTATTGTGAATCTAGCGTTTTAGTTATAGGTATTAGTTTAGCCTTCTTATTTCGACTTCTTTACCTAAGCCCTCGTTTCCAAATACTCTATGCAGCTTATCTGCAAGCTCTGGTGCTGTTCTGACAACAACATAGCCCAGATCGATGTTTGTATCGACAGTTTGGAACCAGTTTGGACGATATTCCTCTGCTTGGTAACAGAAATGTGTTAGATTTATCATATCACCAATCCCTCTCTTTATCAAAATCTTCACAAGCGCCGTCATTCTTTCGTGGTTTGCTACTACATATCCATCAGCAGCTACGGTTATTGCTGTTTGTTTCAACATATTTTTGTTATTTTCTTCTCACTATACACTAGCTAGCTAGAGTATGTTAAGCTATCTAAATTAGAATATTATTACTAGTTCAATGTGATGACATTATTACACACATTGTTAATGTGACATCATTTCGTATGATGCGAATCGTTCCTCAATCCTAAACCCTTCTTGTCTTCTGCTCACTACCAAATATGATACAACGTTGAACATTTTGATCTGTCTGTAATGAGCCTTTGAGTGTCTGTGACAATGTCTGTTGGTTGCTCCGCTGCTTTTCTCTTTCTTTTGCTTTCAGAGAGATCCGCTTGCAACTTAACCCAATCTCTAGGTACATTTGAAGCTAACTAACTGGTTATTATATAACTTAAGGATTTGGCATGGAACAGGAAGTTGAGAACTGCCTAGAGTTCAACCATCAACTTTCCAGTACGCTCACAGGGTCCAGAGCCTGCCAGTTGTCAAGCATATAGAATAGTATCGAATAGTTACCAGTGCTGAACCCACTGCGGAAAGGCTGGAAGGTAGAAACGACAGGCAGACCTCCCTTGCAT